>JASFZK010000217.1:0-35915 GCA_045267845.1 Bacteroidota bacterium
TGTTGATATTAATTACAAGGGTGTTGATAGGCTTATTGGAAAGGTGATTGACAGGGAAGTAATTAGGACAATTCTAACGGATCTGGAAATAGAAATTACAGAAGAGACTGATGGTGGATTGAAACTGTTGGTACCAACTTATAAAGTTGATGTTACCCGTGAGGTTGATATTGTTGAAGAGATTCTACGGGTTTATGGCTATAATAATATTGATATTTCTGGTAAACTAAACTCATCAATTAGTGCACGACCGGTACCCGATTTGGAAAAAATGCAGAACTCAATTGCCGACTATCTTGTGGGTAACGGAATGATGGAGATAATGAATAACTCGCTAACCAAGGCCGATTATATTGATAATAGTGATGATTTTAATTCGGATAATAATGTGAATTTATTAAATCCGCTAAGTAAGGATTTGAATATTCTTCGTCAGAGCTTGATATTTGGTGGACTTGAAACCGTTGCTTATAATATAAACAGGAAGTCATCCAATCTTGGTTTATTTGAATTTGGCAAGGTTTATAGTTGGAATAATAAGTTTGATAAATCTGAAGGAATAAAAAACTATACTGAGGTTAAGCACTTAATGATTTTTGCAACAGGCAAAGCCAAAGGAAACTCATGGAGCTCTGCCGATGCTAATGTTGATTTCTATTTTATTTCGGGATTGGTAAATAGCATATTTCAAAAACTTGGACTTAATAATAATAGATTAACCATCAAGGAAACTGAGTCGGATTCCTTTACTTACTCGTTACAGTACTTTTTTAATGATAACCTACTGTGTGAAGTTTCGTTAGTTAGCAATAAATTGCGAAAACAGTTTGATATTGGTCAGGATGTTTTTTGTGCAGATATTAACTGGACGAAACTTATAAAGTACTCCGTATTTGCTGATGTTAAATATAAACAGGTTTCTAAATTTCCGAGCGTGAAGCGAGATTTATCATTGGTGCTTGACAAAAGTATTAGGTTTAGTGAGCTTCGAAATGCAGCGATGAAAGCCGAACGTAGACTTTTAAGAAATGTTGATCTTTTTGATATTTATGAAGGTAAGAATATTGGAGAAGGTAAAAAATCGTATGCCATGTCGTTCATACTTCAGGATGATAGTAAAACACTAACCGACAAAGTTATTGACAAAACCATGGGTAAGATTCAACGCGAATTTGAGCAACAATTTAATGCACAACTTCGATAATAAAGAATTTGATTAATTTTATGCAATATTTTCAAATTAACTAATGGAATTACAATCAATTAAACAACGTTTTGGAATAATAGGGAATTCGCCTTTGCTTAACCGTGCAATTGATATTGCCATACAGGTGGCACCAACTGATTTAACGGTTCTAATTACTGGAGAAAGTGGTACTGGTAAAGAGGTCTTTCCTAAGATAATCCACCAGTCGGGTTCGCGTAAGCATGGGCATTATATTGCTGTTAACTGTGGAGCTATTCCGGAGGGAACAATTGATTCAGAGCTTTTTGGTCACGAAAAGGGATCATTTACCGGAGCACACGAAGCCCGAAAAGGTTACTTTGAGGTTGCTGATGGAGGAACTATTTTTTTAGATGAAATTGCAGAATTGCCTCTTTCAACACAAGTTAGGTTGCTTCGTGTATTGGAAACTGGCGAATTTTTTAAAGTTGGTTCTTCTAAAACCATTAAAACAGAAATAAGAATTGTAGCTGCCAGTAATATTGAATTGCCCAAGGCTATTAAAGATGGTAAGTTTAGACAAGATTTATATTACAGACTTAATACAATTCCTGTTTATGTGCCTCCCTTGCGTGATCGTAAAGATGATATTTATTTGATATTCAGGAAATTTGCATCTGACTTTGCCGAGAAATACAGAATGCCACCATTGAGGTTAACCAATGATGCTGTACATGTATTAACTAATTTTTATTGGCCTGGGAATATTCGTCAGTTGAAAAATATCACAGAACAAATTTCTATAATAGAAAAAGAAAAATTAATTGACTCAGCAACTTTGAGGAATTATCTTCCTGCCAGCGCATCTACTGATTTACCAGTACTTTATAAAAAAGAGGATGAGAAATTTACCGAAAGGGAATTACTTTACAAAGTGCTTTTTGATATGAAGAAGGACATGAGCGAGCTTAAAAAAATTGTTCTTGATATTATCGAAAATAATAATGAGCCAGCTGATATTGAGCAAACAAAAGCTTTGTTGGTTAAAGATTTTGGAACCGATTTGTTAGTTCCTGAACCACCAATTAGCCATTCTGTTAAAATTACAACCCCAGAAGAGAGTACACATATTCATAATCCTCATGAGGTTGAAGATTTTGATCATTCAGAAATAATTGAGGAATCACTATCGTTGCAAGATAAAGAACGTGAGATGATTAAAATGGCTTTGGAGAAACATCGTGGTAAACGTAAAAATGCTGCCAATGAATTGGGAATTTCGGAACGAACTTTGTATAGAAAGATAAAAGAGTATAATATTAAATAGCTTCAACAGCAACAATAAATGACCAGAATATTAAAACTTAGGATATCGTTGAGTGTAATTGTTTTTATAATTACCAGTGTTATGCTAACTTCATGTGGTGTATATTCATTTACCGGAGCCTCAATACCACCTGAGGCTAAAACTGTTTCAGTTCAGTTTTTTCCAAACCGTGCGTTGTTAATTGAGCCTGTTCTTAGTCCTGTTTTTACAAATATACTTAGAGATCAGTTTACTGGCCAAACAAACCTTGAAATGGTTGAGCGAAATGGAGACCTTGCCATTGATGGCGAAATAGTTGGTTACAAAATAACACCTGTTGCAATTCAGGCTGATCAAACTGCTGCACAAAACAGGCTTACCATAGTTGTTAATGCAAGGTTTACAAACAGGTATGAGCCTGATAAGGATTTTGAAACAAAATTTACTCAATTTTTCGATTATTCATCTGAAACTGATTTGAATGACATAAAATCCGAATTAATAGAAGAGCTTAGTCTAGCTCTGGCACAGGATATTTTTGATAAAGCAGTAATAAATTGGTAATGAACTTATGAATAAGGAAGAATTTACAGGGTATTTAGAGGATTCAAAGACATTAACTTCTGAATCAATTATTAGTCTTAATGAACTAATAACTGAGTTTCCTTATTGCCAATCTTCACGAATACTACTTACTCTAAATTTGTTTAGTGAAAAAAATATCAGATATGACTCTGAACTTAAAACAACTGCAGTATATGTTAGCAATCGTGGGTTGCTCAGGAAATATATCGACAGGCTAAGTACAGATACTATTAAAGTTACATTACCTGATGAGGAAGTTATTGAGCCAAAACAACATGTTGAGGTTGAAAAAACTGATGCCAAAGTTAGTGTTGAGCAAAAGGAAGTTGCCAAAACCGTTAATACAAAAGTAAGTGTTGAGGATGATGCCGAATCAATTGCAGAAGTTAAAAGTATATTGGAACGACACATTCATGAGCTTGAACTTGAAAATGAGCAAAAGCGGACAAAAACTACAATCCCAAAAAAATCATCTAAGCCTGGTAAGAAAAAAAGTGATATTGTAGATGATTTTATTAAGAATGAGCCCTCAATCAGTCGCCCCAAAGCTAAATTTTACAATCCGGTTGATAATGCCAAAGAAAGTATAGTTGATAATGAAAATATTGTAAGTGAGACACTTGCCGGCATTTACTATGATCAGGGGCACCTAATCAAGGCAATTAAAATTTATCAAAAATTAAGCTTGAAATTTCCAGAAAAAAGTAGTTACTTTGCAGCCCTTATTAAAAAGGCTGAAAAAGAACTTGAATCTTAAAAAATAGAATAATGTATATTTTTATTTCCGTACTTATATTAGCAGTTAGTGTACTGTTGGGATTAATTGTATTAGTGCAAAATCCAAAAGGCGGTGGTCTTGCTGCAAATTTTAGTGGCGCAGGCTCACAATTTATGGGTGTTAGGCAAACTGCTGATTTTCTTGAAAAAGCATCATGGGGTTTGGCAATTGCATTGTTAATGCTAAGTCTTACTGCAACCATGGTAATTCCTCGAGAATATGGAGTAACTGGGGCTCAGAAATCAGAAATTATGGATAAAGTTGATGGTGTAAATACAGGAGCACCTATTGATTTCCAAACTCCAGCTGCCGAAGAAGAACTTCAAGGAGAGTAGTAAGTACTCTTTTTATATAACTTAAATGTCAGAATGTCATATCTGTTGCAAAACAGAAGGGCACATTCTGACATTTTTTTTTTGGCATAGATTATGACATGAAGAAAACTCAAGTCATAAAAATAATAATACAAACATGGGAAAATTAAATATCAGACCGCTTGGCGACAGAGTTGTAGTTGAGCCAGCAAAGGCTGAAGAAAAAACCACATCGGGTATAATTATACCCAATGATTCACAAGAAAAACCAAATCAAGGAACTGTAGTTGCAGTACCCGAAAAAAGTGAAGATAATAAAGTAACCGTTAAAGTAGGCGACTCAATATTATACGGCAAATATGCAGGTACTGAAATTGAAGTTGACGGGGCAGATTATCTAATCATGAGCGAGACTGATATTCTTGCAGTAATCTAAAAACAGAATAAAATAGTTAAACATATAAAAATTAGAATAAAATGGCAAAAGACATAATATTCGGAAACGAAGCCAGAGATGGTATCAAAAGAGGAATTGATGCATTAACAGATGCAGTTAAAGTAACTTTAGGACCTAAGGGAAGAAATGTACTTATCGACAAATCATTCGGTGCTCCAATAGTAACGAAAGATGGTGTTACTGTTGCTAAAGAAATTGAATTAGCTGATACAGTTGAAAATATGGGTGCTCAAATGGTAAAAGAAGTAGCATCAAAAACCAATGATATTGCAGGTGATGGTACAACCACTGCCACAGTTCTTGCTCAAAGTATTTATGCCACAGGTTTGAAAAATGTAACTGCCGGCGCTAACCCAATGGATCTGAAAAGAGGAATCGACAAAGCAGTTATTGCTGTGGTTAAATCTTTAAAAGCCCAAACAGAAATGGTTGGCGACAGCAATGAGAAAATTGAGCAGATTGCATCTATTTCAGCAAATAACGATCCAATAATTGGTAAACTTATTGCCGTGGCAATGAGTAAGGTTAAAAAAGAAGGTGTTATCACAGTTGAAGAAGCAAAAGGTATCGATACTTATGTAGATGTTGTTGAAGGTATGCAATTCGACCGTGGTTATATTTCACCATATTTTGTAACCGACACCGAGAAAATGGAAACCGTTTACGAAAATCCATTAATTCTTATCTGTGAGAAAAAGATTTCAGTAATGAAAGATCTTCTTCCAATTTTGGAAAAAGCTGCTCAAACAGGTAAAGCATTAATTATTATTGCTGAAGATGTGGAGAGCGAAGCTCTTACTACATTGGTAGTTAATCGTTTGCGCGGGTCTCTAAAAGTTGCCGCTGTTAAATCACCAGGTTTTGGCGACAGAAGAAAAGAAATGTTAGAAGACATTGCAATTCTAACTGGCGGTACTGTTATTTCAGAAGAAAAAGGGTACAAACTTGAAGACACTACACTCGAAATGTTGGGTGATGCAGAGAAAATGACCATCGATAAAGATAACACTACAATCGTTAGTGGCAAAGGTGATAAAGCAAATATTGAAGCTCGCGTTAAACAAATAAGAGCACAAATTGAAACTACAACATCTGATTACGACAAAGAAAAACTACAAGAAAGACTAGCAAAATTAGCTGGTGGTGTTGCTGTGATTTATGTTGGTGCTGCTAGCGAAGTTGAAATGAAAGAGAAAAAAGATCGTTTCGACGATGCTTTAGCTGCCACACGCGCCGCAATTGAAGAAGGTGTTGTTCCAGGTGGTGGAGTTGCTTTTATTCGCAGCATTCCTTCACTTGAAAAATTGAAGGCCGATAATGAAGATGAAAAAACAGGTATCGCAATTGTAACAAGAGCTGTTGAAGAGCCACTTCGTCAAATTGTTGAAAATGCTGGTCTTGAAGGCTCAGTTATTGTTAACAAGGTGAAAGAAGGTAAAGCCGACTTCGGTTTCAACGCACGTACTGAGGTTTACGAAAACCTAATTGCAGCAGGTGTTGTTGACCCAACCAAGGTAACCCGCGTTGCCCTCGAAAATGCAGCTTCTATTTCAAGTATGTTGCTAACCACCGAGTGTGTACTTTCGGAGCACAAAGACGAAAATGCCGCAGCTATGCCACCAATGCCTCCAATGGGTGGTGGAATGCCAGGCATGATGTAATATAATTATCAATTTTATACTAGAGCCATCCTTAGAAATTAGGATGGCTTTTTTTATACCTATTATGTGGGCGGCCGGGCGCACTTTCCGTTTAAGTTGTTTCGTCCCAAATGTGTTTTTATAAGTTGTGCATGAGCTTCCTTGCGTCAGCTGCTGCCAACTAACAAAAACTACATAGGGTCTTCACCAAGCTATCACTCCAATTGCTGCCGCAGTCCAGTTTAAACAATATGATTGTTGCAAGCAATTGTAAAACTTAAAAACTTACTTGTACCTTTGCATCCATTTTGGGAGCTAAATATAATTAGAAATGAAAGACACAAAAACTACCAACATACTATTACTGATAATTGTTATCCCTGTAATTTTTTACATACTTAAAATACTATCCTTCATTTTTATTCCGCTTATTTTGGCAATGTTTATTGCATTGCTTTTTTTACCTTTAATGCGGTGGTTATCAAAAATGAAGATTCCAAAGTGGCTTAGTGTTTTTATTGTAATACTTATAATGATTGGAGCTATTAAAATAGGTGGCGAATTAATTAAACTTTCAAGTAAAGAAATACTATCGTCAGATGTTGCTTTTTTTGAAAAAGCAGAATCAAAATTAGTGAATCTGGTTCTTACAGTTGAAGATTTTTTTGGGATTGATCGATTGGAAGAAGATAACTTACTGGGTTATTATTTTCAAAAAACTAACATTATTAACAATTTCGGACCCACTATTGGTTTTATCCAAAAAACCCTCTCAATGACATTGATGACTGTTTTCTTTGTTGTACTGCTATTGGCCGGCTCTATTAATTTTCAAAAACTATTGAACAGCGCTATTTTTAAACACAAATTCTCTTCAGTTAAAATTTTCATGAAAATTGAAAAAGATATTATAAAATTCATAAAAGTAAAGTTTGTAATAAGCATGTTCACCGGTATTGGTTTTGGCGTTGCTTGCCTTCTTTTTGGAGTTAGTTTTCCTATTTTCTGGGGCCTATTTGCTTTTGCCATTAACTTTATTCAAATGATTGGTTCAATTATTTCGGTTATTGCACTTTCGTTATTTGGTTTTGTGGAGCTGGATCCAACAGGTACGCTATTGTTTTTTATTATTGTAATTACTGGAGTTCAGGTTATAATGGGAGGTATACTTGAGCCTGTTTTTATGGGTAAATCATTCTCAATAAACGTAATAACCATCTTAGTAATGTTGATGTTTTGGGGGTATATTTGGGGTGTCCCCGGATTGATAATGTCGATACCAATTACAGTTTTTGTGAAAATTATACTTGAGCAATTTCCTAAAACTAAAGTTATTGCCGAATTTCTAGCTGGGCCTGAAAAGTCTATTAATCACTCTTGGAAAAAAAAGAAATAGTGTTGTTGTAAAATTATACAATGGTTCAATTATTTAATTATACAATTCCTATATTACACCATTGTATCATTACATCATTGTACCATTAAACCATTCTCTCATTTAAGCATTTCATCATTGAAAAAACTACTCCTCTGAGAAGTCCTTCAACAGCTTCCTGTAAGTTGAAAAAATGCGTGCACGCGATACAAATCCCCTGTATTTTCCATCTTGAATTACTGCTAAATTATAATGCGCTGTTTCCTGAAACTTGTGGGCAACATCCTCCATGGATTCACTTATGCTAACAACCGGGTCAGGCATATACATCAGATTCGCAACATAAGTGTTGTCATACATTTCCTGATTAAAAATAATATTTCGTATGTCATTTACAAAAACTAAACCGTAAAAAGTATTATTTGCATCAACCACAGGTATAATATTTCTTTCCGATTTTGCAATAACTTTTACCAAATCTCCAAGAGTGGCGTCCTTATCAATGGTTTTGAAATTTGTTTCCAAATGACTTCTAACATTCATCATCTGAAGTACTGATTTATCTTTGTGATGTGTAAACAATTCACCACGAGCAGCTAAGTGTTTTGTGTATATTGAGTGCGGTTCAAAATACATAATCGTTAAATACGAAATTGTTGCTGTAATAATCAATGGTGTAAATAACTCATATCCGCCAGTAAATTCAGCAATTAGAAAAATTCCCGTAAGGGGTGCATGCATTACACCTGCCATTACTCCAGCCATACCAACCAATGCCATATTTTTTTCGGGAATATTAGCAAAGGGTAACATATTTATAAACTTGGCATAAAAAACACCAAACACTCCGCCCATAAATAATGATGGTGCAAAAATACCTCCAACACCTCCACTACCATTGGTAACAGACATGGCAATAACTTTAAATATCAATATTAATACTAAAAATATCAATAGCTGAATTGGAGTAGATGATGTGCCAAACAGGTCTTCGTTTATAAGTCCGTCTACTTTATTATCAACCAGAAGTCGTAAAAATTCGTACCCCTCACCATAAAGTGATGGGAAAATAAAAATCAGAAATCCAAGCGATGCTCCACCGATAAGTACTTTAACAAATTTACGTTTTATTTTTTTTAGTTTGCTTTCAATGTAGAGTGTTGTTCGGGTAAAATACAACGAAACCAAACCTGTAGCTAATCCCAATCCAATATAATATGGCAAATGCTTTATGTAGAATCCCTCAACCAGGTTAAATGAAAATAAGACACCACTTCCCATTAATAAATATGCAACTGATGCGCCGGTGGCTGATGATATTAGCAATGGGATAAGTGCTCCCATGGTTAAGTCAATCATCAATACTTCCAACGAAAAAACTATGGCAGCAACAGGAGCTTTAAAAATTGCGGCAATGGCACCAGTAGCTCCTGCACCAATTAAGGTCATAACAGTTTTATGATTAAGATTGAAAAGCCTTCCCAAATACGATCCAAACGAACTTCCTGTTAGTACAATTGGAGCCTCAAGTCCTACCGATCCTCCAAAAGCAACAGTAAGTGTACTTCCAATCATCGACGAATACATATTATGGGATTTTATCTTTCCATGCTTGCGCGAAATGGCATATAATATTCTACTAACTCCATGACCAATGTCATCACGAATAATGTAGGTGGCAAAAAGTACTGTGAGTGTGATTCCAATAAAAGGAAAGGCTAGATATAAGTAATTCGAATCATCAAAAACAAAACCATGTGTTATTAAATCATGGGTGAAAAACACCGTGTTTTTTAATAACACAGCAGCTAATCCACTAACCAGCCCAATAATCAAGCTAAGTACCAACACCAGTCTTTTTTGCTTAACCGGAGAAGCAGTTAATTTTGATATGTGATTAAAAAGTATCTTCAATTTGCAGTAGTAGGTTGTTGGTTATTCATTGATAGTCTTAATTGTTAGAAGAACATTTAAGCATTATATCATTGCACAATTAAATAATTATATCATTGTATAAATATCAATCCTCCGACATATCCTTCAGTATCTCACGATAATGTGAAAATACATTTGCTCTCGAAACAAAACCTTCGTATTTCCCATTCTTAAGTACCACCAAATTATATTTACCCGAATGCTGAAATTTCCCGGCAACGGTTTCCATATCATCATCGTGATGAACAATATTAGATGGCATAAACATCAGACTGTGCACAGCTGTTGTATCATATTTATCAGGATCGAACATTATGCTCCTGATTTGATCAAGAAAAATAATACCATAAAAATTATTTTCATCATCAATAACTGGATATATGTTACGTGTTGAATTTGCAATAACTTTTACAAGTTCTCCTAGAGTTGCCTCGTGATCAATTGTCGCAAAATTCCGCTCAATCAGGTTGTTAATATTCATCATTGTAAGCAATGCTCTATCTCGGTGATGAGTCATAACTTCACCTCGGTTTTTAAGCTGTATGGTGTAAATAGATTTTGGAACTATCAATTTTGCCACCGAGTACGAAATGGTTGCCACCAACATAATTGGTAGGAACATATCATAGCCTCCCGTAATTTCGGCAATTAAAAATATTGCTGTTAGAGGCGCATGGACTACTCCTGCCAATAATCCAGCCATCCCAACAAGTGCAAAACTAGCAACTGGTAAATCTGCAAAACCAAAGTAATTAATGGTACTTGCAAAAAATAACCCGGTCATTGTACCAATAAAAAGAGTAGGCGCAAAAATTCCGCCAATTCCACCAGCTCTAAATGTTAAAGAGGTGGCAATTACCTTAAAAATAATAATTGCAAACAGCAGCAGTAGTGCAATCGGAATACTATCACTGTATTTATAGAATATGCTATTGTCAAAAATAAATTCTAAATTTCCCGAAAGACTTTCATTTATTGCTTCAAAGCCTTCGCCGTAGAGTGAGGGAAGTAAAAATATTAATCCCCCCAAAGCACTAGCACCAACCAAAAATCGCACAAACCAATTACCGATTTTGTCAAATACTTTACCCGATGCAACGTACGTTTTTATAAAGTAAACTGATATTAAGGATGTGAAAATTCCTAGACCAATATAGTATGGTGTCTGTCCCAAAGCAAAATCATGATCCATCACAAATGGATATAGTATATCCTGCCCCAGAAACATACGTGATGTTATTGCTGCTGTAATTGAGGCAATTAGCAATGGCACAAGAGCAGTCATCGTCATGTCGAACAATATAACCTCCAGAGCAAAGACTATCGCCGCAATTGGTGCTTTAAATATTGCCGACATGGCAGCAGCGGCAGCAAATCCTAATATTGTTACCGTTTGTTTGTAGTTCAGTCTTAAGGCTTTAGCTATGGTTGATCCCCAAGCAGCACCAGTAACAACTGTTGGCCCTTCAAGCCCTACCGATCCACCAAATCCAACAGTTAATGCGCTGGTAATAACCGACGAAAACATGTTGTGTTTTTTAATAATACCATGGTCTTTCGAAATGGCATACAGCACGTTAGGTATACCATCTCTAACGGGTCTCCTAAGAAAAAACTTAACAATTATAACAGTTGCAAATATTCCTAATGCCGGGTAAAGTACATAAAGGTAATTTGAATATGATATCGAAAAATCACTTGTGAGCAATTCTCTAATGTAAAATACAATGTTTTTCATCACAACCGCAATCACACCACCCACAATGCCAATTACTATACTCAGTAATATCATTAACTGATTTTTAGGCAGTTTATGCAGATGAATTACAGCTTTTTGTAGGAATTTTTTATTTATCATTATCGCGTGCAAAAATATACTTTATATGGATTAAAATACTAGTTAGGAGCTAATTATTATTGATTTCTTTTATTATCTGGGCGGTGGCCAGGCTTTACGTTTGTAGTTATTTTGTTTCAGGTATTTTTTGTAAGTAATTACATGTCTTCCTTTGTCAGCCTGCACTTACTAACAAAAATATTACCTGCAACTTCAACAATCTACCACTGCTATCCTTACCGCTCATTGTATAAATCAACCATACTCCTATATCAACATTCCCAATCCAAACAATATTGTAAATAGAAGAGTCTGTAAAGCCAACCTTTTTAAATATGGATCGAGCAATGATTTATTTGTAATTTTATTAATATCGAGCAAATCTTTAATCATAAATATGAATGATATAATAAAAAGAAATTGCAATGGACTGTGGTAATTGAGTAGTACAAATATCACGGCAAATACCATTGCAAAAGAAATCATGATATAGTAATATAACTTTGCATATTTATACCCTAGCCTCAAGGCCATTGTGTTTTTCCCCGAATCTGCATCATTCTTCATATCACGCATATTGTTTAGGTGAAGTACTCCCGTGCTAAATAAACCCATGGACGTTGCGGGCAGCAAAATTCCCCAATTAATGCTGTGAGTATTTAGAAAGTAAGTGCCAAAAACAGCTAGTAATCCAAAAAATATAAATACAAACAAATCACCAAAACCTGAATATCCATATGAGCTTTTACCCATGGTGTATTTTATTGCAGCCGCTATTGCAGCAATCCCAAATACAAAAAATATTAATCCCAGATACAAGTCAGTTCCAAGTGATTCAATGATTAACCAAATTCCACTAATTAATGATAGTAGTACAAAAACTCCAATGCCAGTTCTCATTTGTTTCGGACTAATATCACCACTTTGAATTGCACGCAATGGGCCTAGTCTTTCACTATTATCAGTTCCTTTCATACCATCACCATAATCATTGGCAAGGTTCGATAGTATTTGAAGTAACAATGTTGTAACCAATGATAAAATGATAACCAACCAGTTGTACCTATGTGAGGCTATTGCCAAAAAACTACCCATCAATATACTCGAAAGAGCAAGAGGTAATGTTCGTAGCCTAAAGGCAGATATCCAGGAGTTTAGTTTGGTCATTAGTTGTGGTTATTAGTGACTTGTGATTAGTAACAAGTAACCAGTCACCAGTCACGAGTTACTGGTAACCAATTACGGAAACTTAGGATATTTATGAAAATCAGGATCGCGTTTTTCGAGGAATGCATGCTTGCCTTCTTGGGCTTCGTCGGTTAAATAATAAAGCAGTGTTGCATTTCCGGCAAATTCTTGTAAGCCAACTTGCCCGTCAAGCTCAGCATTCATACCAAGCTTAATCATTCTTAGTGCCATCGGGCTCCGTTTGTGCATTGTAAGACACCAGTCAACGGTTTCATCTTCAAGCTTATCTAATGGAACAACTTTATTAACCATGCCCATATCCATTGCTTCCTGTGCAGAATATTGTTTATTTAAAAACCAAATTTCCCTTGCCTTCTTTTGTCCCACAATAGCTGCAAGATATGATGAGCCAAAACCGGCATCAAAACTTCCAACTTTCGGACCAGTTTGCCCGAATATTGCATTCTCACTGGCAATAGTCATATCACAAATAATATGCAGTACATGACCTCCTCCAATTGCAAAGCCGTTTACCATCGCAATTACAGGTTTTGGCATTGAGCGAATTTTCCGTTGAACATCCAGTACATTTAATCTCGGAATACCATCTTTGCCAATATAGCCGCCTTTTCCTTTTACATTTTGATCGCCTCCTGCACAAAATGCCTTATCACCTTCACCAGTTAGAATAATAGTATAAACATCCTGATCCTCCCTAAGCATATCCATTGCGACAGTCATTTCTGTGGTCGTAGTGGGTGTAAATGCATTATAGTATCTTGGCCTGTTGATGGTTAGCTTGGCTATGTGATTCCACTTTTCAAGCTTTATTTCCTCAAAATCGTACATGGATTTCCAATCTCGATTGCTCATAATTTTTATTTTATTTTTGTCACGAAAATAATATTTATAGTTGAGGTATAGCAAATGCTGTTATGATTATTTGAAATGATGCATCTTTCATCTCGATTCTTGAATCATAGTCCATGCAAATTAATCTTTGTATATCAATTCTAAATTCAATAAAATGAAATTTAAAAGCAAACTAGTATCAGGTAAGTTAGTCAAGCGGTATAAACGTTTTCTGGCAGATGTTGAACTCGAAGACGGAACAGTTGTAGTAGCTCATTGTACAAATTCGGGCTCAATGAAAACCTGTATTGAAGAAGGTGCACCAGTTTACCTTAGCACGGCTACAGATCCGAAAAGGAAGACTAAATTTTCATGGGAAATGATTTTTATCAATAATGGCTGGATAGGAGTAAATACAATAATTCCCAATCAACTCGTTTTTGATGCAATAGTTGGTAATAAGATTAAGGAACTTGTAGGTTACACATTTGTAAAGCGTGAAGTTAAATTTGGAGATAGTCGATTTGATATATATGCTGAGAATGAACATGAAAAATGTTTTATTGAAGTAAAAAATGTTAGTATGAAAGTTGGGAACTATGCACTTTTTCCTGATTCAGTTACAACCAGAGGTAGAAAGCATTTGGAGACATTAATTAAAGTAAAAAAATCAGGAATACGTGCTGTAATGGTATATGTTATTCAGCGTATGGATGTTGATATTTTTGGACCTGCCCATGAGATAGATCCCGAATATGCACGATCACTTAAGAAGGCCATCAGGTATGGTGTTGAGGTCATTGCAATTCAAGCAAAGGTGAGCCCTGATGGAATTGAACTCACAAAGGAATTGGTAGTTGAAATTTAAAAACTAGTTATTAGAATCTCAACAACTCCAGTAATTCAAATTCAGTTATTTCGGTAGATATGCCATCCATATTATCAGTAAACCCAAGCATCATTCCACCACCACCTGAACCGCATAATTTTAAATAGTAATTATCTGATTCAATTCCATATTTCCAAATACTCTTAATTGAATATGGAATCATTGGTTTAAAATTATCAAGAGTAAATTGTGAAATTCTTTTCGTATCTCTAATTAAAGAATCAAAGTTGCCTGATAAGAAGTTTGCTATAGTGCTACTATTTAAAGGGATTAGTTGATTTTGGATTGCATTTTGATATTTAGGTTTTTCGTATTTATTTATAAACCAATTAACCAATGGTTGGGTTTCGCCAATGGTTTTTGTATCAAGTAAAAAGATACCTCTGTTTGATAAGTTATTGGTTTTTGGAATTTCCATAGTTTTTATTTCTTGATTTTCTGAAATTAGAATTGCCTTATCAAGATAAGAAACCAGTGGATCAAGTCCTGAACTTTTGCCATGGTAATACGATTCCATCTTAGAAAAAATACTCTTTAGTTCAACAAGATTATTTGTTGGAGATATTGCATAGGCATGATAAATTGAAGCTACAATAGCACCAGAACTACCTAACCCATAGCTAATTGGAATATTAGTATCAAAAATTACACCATGTTCAATATCATTTTTGAATTCATTTAATTTGAGTAGTGTTTCAAATCCTGTTTTTACTAAAAAACTAAGGTAATCAATAAGATACGTGACAGAATAATGATTGCTTTTTGAGTTTTTACTGGTTACATCAAATAATAGTTGTCCATTGTATTTATCAAAAGGAATGCTTAAAGCCATGGAGCCTTTCATGAGGCTGTATTCACCAAACAGTAATATTTTTGAATTGAAAACTGGTCCTTTTTCCGATATCATAGTACAATATTCTTAGGGCCGCCACCAATATTATCATGTATAACTGTATTGTTAACAGTAAACTGTAAAAGTTCGGAATTAATAAAATCCCTAATAGCAGATTTGTAACTATTGGGGTACAGCAAATGAATATTTGGACCTGCATCCAGAGTAAAACAAACCGGAGTTCCTGTTTTATTTCTGTAATCCCAAACCTTATCAATAATTGAGATTGTATTTGGTTTCATTAATTGGAAATACGGTGTGGATGTCATCATCATGGCATGAAGTGTAAGGGCTTCTGACTCCACAATCTGAATAAATTCAACTAAGTCGCCTGATTTTAAAACTTGTAATAAACGACTAATATTTTGGTTAGCTTGCTCAAATCGGCTTTGAGAAAAGGGATTGCTATTCATCAAGCCATGACCTACTCTACTTGAAACTTTTTTTTGTGATGAATCAACAATTAATATTGAATCGCGGTAAGTATTAAAAATAGGATTAATACTATCAGTTAACTGGCTACCAAATAAGTTGGAACTATATTCAGTTTCCTTAATCTTTCCCCAGCCAACTAATCCACCATAAATTGATCGGCATGCACTACCCGATCCCAAACGAGCAACATATGAAGCTTTCTTATAGAATTCTCTATTGTTAATAAATGAATTAAAATATTTTCTCTCAATTTCGCATAAAGCAAGTGCGATGGCGCTCATGCCCGAGGCTGATGACGCAATACCAGCGGAATGGGGGAATGTATTTTTAGAAGTTATTACAAAGTCAAGTTGACTTATAAATGGGAAAATATCTGTTATGCCATTAAAAAAAGTAGAAATTTTTGAGGCAAATTGTTCATTTAATTTTCCTTCAAAGAAGAAATCAACATTAAATTTATCTTTTGTGGCAGGTAAAAATTCAATAGTTGTATCAGTATGCGATTCGTTAAGAGTGAAGCTAATTGATGGATTTGCTGGTATTTGCACCTCATTTTTACCCCAGTATTTTACCAGAGCGATATTTGAGGGGCTTTGCCAGCCTACCTTTCCCGTGGGTACATCTTTAAAAATAAGATTTTGATTTATATAATTCACTTCATACTTTGTTTATGGTGTTGTTGTACAATGGCATCGTAAAGTAAACCAGTTACCTAAAAGTCCGTAAAGATATTAATTAAAAGAGTCTAAAATCTAACAAATATTCTGTTTTTTCGTAAATTTGGCACATAAATGGAGCATGCAAAATAAATAATTCAAATAGAATAATAATAACATAAAATATATATAATGAATTATCCAAAAAAAGTAGTCATAGGAGATATTACCGTTAGAGACGGATTTCAACATGAAGAGATATTTGTACCAACCGAAGCCAAATTATGGGTGTTGGAAGAAATGATTTTATCTGGTGTTAAACACCTTGAAGTAACTAATTTTGGTAATCCTCGAGGGATGCCTCAATTTAAAGATTCTGATGAATTGTTCAAAAAAATTAGAAAAAGTAAAAAGGTAGCTGGTTTGCTTGATAGTGTTAGTCTTACAGCAGTAACCATCCGCGAAAGAGCCATTGAACGTGCAATACAAGCCAAAAAAGAGGGGTGGGGACCTGATAGAATATTAATGATGGTTTCTACGAGTGAGTCTCATCAAAAGCAAAATTCAGGACTAACACTTGATGAATATTGGAAAATGGCTGAAGAATGGATTCCAAAAGCTCAAGCTGCAGGGATGACTGTGAATGGAACAGTTAGTACCATTTGGGGATGTCCAGTTGAAGGTCCAACAGAGCTAAGTACTGCTGTAGAGTTTGCAAAAAGATGGTTTGATATTGGTGCAAATGATGTTGAACATGCTGATCATGATGGTAGTGCATCGCCCGATCGCGTTTTTAAATATTTCTCAATGTTACAAGATAAAGTTGGTAATCCGCATAAGCAAATAGTACATTTTCATACTACACGTGGATGGGGACTTGCCAATGTACTAGCCGCTTTACAAGCTGGTATGACAAATTATGAAGCCACTTTGGGTGGAATTGGTGGTCAGCCTGCAAATTTTGTTGATAGAGTTCCTGTTTCGGGTACCGGTGCGTACTACTATAAAGATGCTGATTCAGTTGGATTAGTTCCACTCGAAGATATGGTTGTTATGATGGATGAAATGGAAATTGAAACTAATCTTGATATCGACCGTATTCTAAAAACGGGTAAAATGGTTGAAAAAATACTAGGTAAGCGACTTAGATCAGAAACTATTAACCAAGGTAGGATTCCAAAAGAACTTTCGGGAAGAAAATAAATCACAATATTACATATCACATTGGGCTGAAAATCAAATGAATACAGTTATTATTAACACGTAGGTGTTATTAAAAAACTACGATGTAATTATAAATATTTAGAATATATTTATAAATAGAAAAGTTTTTTTTCATACTTCGATATTCATTTGTACATTTGCAGCCAATTTTAAAAAAATAGGATTATAATGGCAGCAATTGGAAGTATTAGAAAACATTCAACATTACTTGTTATAATAATAGGTGTTGCACTTGCAGCATTTGTGTTAGGCGATTTCGCAAAAGGTGGTGGAGGTTCACGCAACATTAATGTTGGTGAAGTTGAAGGAGAAGAAATTACTATCATGGATTTCAATTCCGAAGCAGAGCAAAATATTGATGCTCAAATGCAACAACAGCAAAAGGACAGATTATCAACAGATGAAATATTTTCTGTTAAGGATCAAACCTGGGGAGAAATTGTACACCGTATTATTATGGATAATGAGTACGAAGAGGTTGGTTTATCAGTTACAGCTGATGAACTTTTTGACCTTGTTCAAGGATCAAACCCACATCCACTAATTAAGCAATATTTTACAAATCCCGAAACAAAACAGTATGATAGAGATTTGGTAATTAGGTATCTCCAGAATATGGAGTCACTTCCTGAAGATGCTAAACAGCAATGGTATAGGTTTGAAAAATATATTAAAGACGATAGACTTCGACAGAAGTTTAATGTTTTAATATCAAAAGGATATTATGTTCCAAAAGATTTAGCTAGAGTTGCTTATGAGGAGAAAAGTGATAAAGCTGTTATAGAATACGTAGCTGCAAAGTATGTTGATATTAAGGATAGTATCTTCAATCCAACCGATTCTGATTATAGCAAGTATTATAAAGCTAATAAAGAGCAGTATAAGCAAAAAGCATCAAGAAGTATTGAGTATGTTGTATTTAATATTATTCCTTCAGCTGAAGATATTGAAGCTGCAGAAAAGGATATGGGTGAGATTGCAATTGAATTAGCAGAAACAGTTGATGTTGTTAGGTTTTTGAAAGTTAATTCTGATAAGGCATACGATAGCAGTTGGTTTGCGCAAGGTAAACTTCCTGTTCAAATTGACTCGTTAATGTTTAATAGTCCAGTTGGAACCGTTTCGCAACCTTATAAGCAAAGTGGTGAGTTTAATGTTGCCCGTCTCATGCAGATTGGTCAACGACCTGACTCAATGAAAGCTTCACATATTCTTATCGCTTATGCCGGATCATATAATGCACGTGATGGCGTTGTTAGAAATAAAGAACAAGCAAGTTTGTTGGCAGATAGTTTACTTAAAGTATTGATTAGGAAACCTTCTAAAATGGAAACGTTGGCTGAAGAATATTCAAATGACCCATCTGTTGAACAAAATGATGGTGATTTAGGTTGGTTTGCCGATGGACAAATGGTTTATTCATTTAATAAAGCTGTATATGATAATAAAGTTGGCAAATTTACGCTTACAGAAACACCATTTGGATATCATATTATTGAAGTAACTGGTAAAAAAGATCTTGTAAAGAAAGTGAAAGTAGCATTGGTTGCTGCCGAAATTTATGCCAGCGACCGTACTTATCAAAATACTTATGCAAAAGCTAGTAAAATTGCCACCGAAAGTGATAATGAAGAAGAGTTTAATGCAGCAGTTATTGATCAAAGACTTAATAAACGTTCAATGCCTGTTATTCGCGAAATGAGTAACTATATTGCAGGCCTTAATAGTCCACGCCAAATTGTACGTTGGACATATAACGAAGATGTTGAGGTTGGTGATGTTTCTACAGTTTTTGATTTAGAGGATATGTTTGTGGTTGCTATATTGACAGCAAAAGAAAATGAGGGTTATCCTAGTTTGGAAGAGGTTAAAGACAGAATTAAACTAAATGTTTACAAAGAATTAAAAGGCGAGTATTTTGCAGATAAAATGAAAGCTTTTGATGGTGATCTTGCTAAGATTAAAAGCAATATGGATGTTACTGAAAAACAAGTAAATCCATTATTTTTCTCTTCTAGAAACTTGCCAGGATTTACAATTGAGAATGATGTAATGGGTACCGTATTTGGAATGGAGAGTGGCTCTGTTTCAAAACCAATTATTGGTAATGCCGGAGTATTTGTTGTTAAAGTTACCAGCTTAACTAATGCAGGCGAAGTAGATAATTATACCGCAGTAGTACTTGAAAAGGAAAATGAATTCTCAAAAAGAGTTGATCAGGACTCTCCTTATAATGCACTAAAAGAATCTGTATCTATTGTTGATAATAGAATTGATTTTTATTAATTGTAAAAATGATATAGTACTAATACTAGTACCATAATTATACAAAACTGCTTATCTCCGGATAGGCAGTTTTTTTTATGGCATTTAGGTAATAGTATTTTATGAAATTATTTGCATAATGAACATATGTTCATTATATTTGCACTTTGTTTCATGAAAAATATTAATTACTCTAAATAAATAGTTATGCCACGAAATGACAAAACAGGACCACAAGGAGCTGGTTCAATGACAGGTAGGCACATGGGATTATGTGCAGGTAATGAGACTCAATCACAAGAATTTACAGGAGGAGGTTTGGGCTTTGGAATGAGAAAAGGTAATCGAAGAGGCTTTGGTATGGGTAACCAGGCTGGTCGTTTTAATTTATCAGATACTAATAAATCCATATTTGAAAAAGAATTAAGCGATTTGAAAAATCAATTCAATTCATTGGCCAAGGAACTTCTTGGGTTAAAAAATAAACGTAGCAATTAGCGTAGGTTCTAGCATTCTATTAATTCTATGAAAGTTGCAATTGCAAGTGGTAAAGGAGGAACAGGGAAAACAACCCTGTCAACAAACCTTGCCTCATATTTATCAGAATACGGAGACGTAGTACTCTGTGATCTTGATGTTGAAGAGCCTAACTCCGGCTTATTTATCAAGGGAGATCTTGTACATAAACAAGATATGTACAAAATGATTCCTGAATGGAATGAAAATGACTGCAAACTTTGTGGTAACTGCCAGAAGGTTTGTAATTTTCATGCAATTATTCAGTTGGGGCCATCTATAATGGTGTTTCCTGAGTTATGTCATAGTTGTTATGCATGTTCCGAATTGTGTCCAACATCATCTTTACCGATGGTTCGTAAAAAAATGGGTGAGCTGGCACATTATCAAAAAGATAATCTTAGTTTTATTGAAAGCAGACTTGTTATTGGCGAAGAGCAGGCAGTACCTTTAATTGCACAAACCCAAAAATATATTGACGATAATTTTTCTATTCAAATTATAACATTGTTTGATTCACCACCAGGTACGTCATGCCCCGTAATTGAGGCTGCCAAAGATGCCGATGTGGTGATACTTGTTACTGAGCCAACTCCTTTTGGTTTACACGACCTTAAGCTTGCCGTTGAAACAATGCGGGAGCTAAATAAAAAAGTAGGAGTTGTTGTAAATAGATATGGAATTGGAAATGATGATGTTCTTGATTATTGTAGTGCAGAAAACATTCCACTCTTGGCAAAAATACCAAATAGCCGTAGGATAGCTGAAGTTTATTCATCAGGTAATTTGATTTATAAGGAATTTCCGGAAGTAAAACAGCAATTAGAAAAAATAAGAATCTTCATAATGAATGAAATAGAGGAGGCGGCAAAATGAAGGAAATTGTAATTATTTCAGGAAAAGGTGGAACAGGTAAAACGTCTATCACAGCATCATTTGCTGTACTTGGAGGTGAAAGTGTTATTGTTGCTGATTGTGATGTGGATGCTGCTGATATGCATTTATTGCTTGAGCCTGATTTTGAAGAATCGGAAGATTTTTATAGCGGTGAACTTGCTTACATAAGTCAGAATGAATGTATACAATGCGGTAAGTGCTTCGATGTTTGTAGGTTTAACGGAATAGATGTTGTCAATGGCAAATATACTGTTAACGAGTTAAATTGTGAAGGGTGTGGATATTGCGCTCGTATTTGTCCCCCCGAAGCTATTACAAACAAGCCTCTAAAGGTTGGTAAGTGGTACACATCAAACATAAAAACTGGCAGCATAATGGTACATGCCAAATTGGGTATTGGTGCCGATAATTCAGGAAAACTGGTTGCAAAGGTTAAAAACGAAGCCAAAGAAATTGTCGAAGATGAGTTTAAAGATTATGTTATTGTTGATGGTTCGCCGGGTGTAGGTTGCCCTGTGGTTTCATCTTTATCAGGAGCAAAGTTTGTTGTATTGGTTACCGAGCCTTCGGTTTCGGGTCTTCACGACTTAAAAAGAGTTTACGAGCTCGTAAAAAAGTTCAATATAAAAACAGGCTGTATTATTAATAAATATGATATTAATGAGTCAATTACTGCCGAGATTATAGATTTTCTTACTAAAGAGAATATTGTACATATTTCTAATTTGCCTTACGATGAAGATTTTACCAAAGCCATGACTGCTGGTCTTACAATAGTTGAATACACCAATGAATCGCTCAAAGAATCAATAATAGATAGCTGGAATACCATATTAAAATCTGTACCATAAAAATATAAAACATGAAAACACAAGGAATTGATGGATTAACTTGCTACTTAGTTGAACTAATGGTTGCCAGATCGCCACTGAGCGGTAACAAAGGTAGCTTAATATTGGAGTCGGACCCAACTCCTGATTACTATGCAAAAGGGAATTTTCCTCCCAACAAAGAGCATGTAAGCGATAGGCATTTGTATTTGCCTGTTAAAAAAAATGTTAACTGTTTCCAGGATGTTGTATATCGTAAAGCATGTCTGCTGACAGATAAGTTAGATTCAGTACTGTCAATTTATCCTGGGCAAATGACATTCCAAAATAAGGAACACCAATGCATAAGGATAAATATTAGTAGTGATATTCACTTATCGGAACTAATTGATGAATTTTCAAATCTTGGAATAAAATTTTATTCTGATAAACATGTGCTTACATATTCAAGCCTTATTTATTATAAAAAGTACACCGACTTTAATTTTATGGAGGAAGCTGTTTATAATGATAGTAAAAATAAAAATCGTTATTTCTTTGAAATTCCAAGGCAAATAGATTTTGACACATTTAAAAAGGGTATGGAGCAAATAAAAAACAATTGTGATTATCACCTATTTGATTCCTTTATGGTGTCATTATTCTATAAAAATGGAGTGAGAGATTTTATTGGCATTTACTCGATGCATTGTGATGAAACAAGATTTGGTGAATTAAAAAAACAAATAAGTAGTATATTTAAATAATTATAAACAGATGAAAATAGCATTTACAGCAAAAGGAACAAGTATGTATTCTGAAATGGATCCACGGTTCGGAAGAACAGAATATTTTGTATTCTATGATGAGGAAACTAAAAAGGTTTCGAATTTTGATAATAGTGATACAGGAAAAGATGCCCATGGGGCTGGTCCTAAAACAGCTCAACGATTATTTGAGTTAAAGGCTAATGTACTAATTACCGGTAATGGTCCTGGAGGAAATGCAGCGGCCGTTATGAATAAAACTGGTATTGCAACATATGTGGGAGCTGGTGAGATGACTGTTCAAACGGCTTATGAAGCTTTCAAAAAAGGGGAGTTAACTAAAGTCTGATTATTTTGTTGATAAATTAAAACCATATTTTGAAGATGAAAACTAAAATTGGAATAATAATATGTGATCGTTACAAGAATTGTGCTGGCGGAAAATGTTTTAGAGCTCTGCAAAATAGGGAAGGTGCTTTTGATATTTATGGTAAAGATGATCAATTGGAAGTTGCTGGGTATACAAGCTGTGGAGGATGCCCTGGTGGAAATATTGAATATGCACCAGAGGAAATGATTAAAAATGGTGCAACAGCTATTCATTTTGCAACAGGTTTTTTGGTTGGTTATCCACCCTGTCCGTGCATTGCTGAGTTCAAAACCTTTATTGAAACTAAATATGAAATACCAGTAGTTATTGGTACTCATCCCATTCCCGAAAAATACTTTATAACTCATAATGAGCTAAATACATGGAGTACTGGTGAGTGGCAGGAGTTAATAGCACCAACATTATCTAACGAAATAATAAGAAAATTATACGATTAAAAATAATAAATATATGGAGATAAAATTTGCATTTGCTGTAGACGGCAATAATGAGTTTCAGAAAAATCATTTTGGTGATACGGTAAAATTTTTAATCTATGGTGTGGAATTAGGGAATCTGAAATTGCTTTCAGAAGAAATGAATATTTTTAGAAACATGGATGAAACAAAAGAGCATGGTTCAAGAAAGAAAGGCTTGGCAATAATTGATTTCTTAAAAAATAATGGAGTTAATGTTCTTGTGTCAAGACAGTTTGGTAAAAACATCAAAATGATAAATGAGCATTTTATTCCAATAATTATTTATTCTGAACAAGTAGAAGAAGTTGTTAATACCTTGACACATCAATTACATTGGATTGTTGATGAATTGGAAAGTACTCCCGAGAATTATAAATTATTTACCATAAAATAAGGGATACTTATAACTGTTGTGAAGAAATAGAGTTAAGGTTTAGGTAAAGGTTGAGAGGAAAAAAATGAACCCTCAATCTCAATCTCAACCTCAATCTTAAAAAAATACCTATGAAAACCTACCTCGAATGTCTACCTTGTATGATGAATCAAGCTTTACGTGCTGGGCAAATTGTAACTCATGATGAAGGAACCATTAAGAAAATACTGGATAAAGTAGGCGAGTCTATCAAAGATGTTTCGATGCATAATACTCCTGCAGAAACTGGAGCTGTTGTTTATGAAAAGGTAAAAGAAATAACGGGTGTTGCTGATCCATACAAGCAAATTAAAGCTGATAGTATTAAAGAGGCTTTGGCACTATATCCAAAGTTGGAAAATTACATTGCTGAGTCTGGTGATAAACTTCTAACGGCAATTAGAATAGCTATTTCAGGTAACGTTGTCGATTTTGGTGTTAACAAAAAGTTTAGTCTTGAGGCTGACTTGGATAAAATTATAAAACAGGACTTTGCCATTTTCGATTATAATGAGTTTAAGAAGCAATTAAAGAATGCAACTTCAGTACTTTATATCGCTGACAATGCTGGCGAATCAGTATTTGATAGAATATTAATTGAACAACTTGTAGTACCTGTTACTTATGTAGTTCGTGAAATTCCAATTATTAATGATGTTACTTATCAGGATGCAATTGATTCGGGTATTGGTGAGGTTGCGGAAATTATTTCATCAGGAACTACAGCCCCGGGAACAATAATGGACTTGTGTAATGCTGATTTTATTAGGAAGTTTGAAGATGCAGGCATGATTATAAGCAAAGGTCAAGGGAATTATGAAGGTTTGTCAAATGTTAACCAACAAGTTTTCTTCCTGTTAAAGGCAAAATGCCACATTATTGCAAAGCATATTGGTGTGGCTGAAGATGATATAGTATTAATGGATTCGAAAAAGTAATTGCTTCTAACAATTTATTACTTTTGCTTTTTGAAATTAATGAAAAAAGTTAATAAAATATTACTACTACTGGTCGTGGTTCTTTTGTTCTCCAATTGCAAAAAGGAAGAAGAAAGTTGGGGTCCTTGTATAGATTGTGATCTTAGCGAGTGGGCTGGTAGTTTTGAAGGAACAGGTGTTTATTATCAAGAATCTGATAGCAGTTCGGTACTTGATGTGCCAACAGAAATTACAATTGAAAATACCTCAGACACAAGGTTGAAAGTTATTGTTGATGCTGGTCTTTATTTTTCTTCAACAACATTTATTTATAAAACGAATGATGATTATTTTATTGAGTTGGCCGGATCAAATAGCTCCATTAGTTTAACTCTTTACCAAAAGAATAATAATTATAAACTATCCGGAACCTCCAAGCGTTATCATTATAATGTAGATACTGTGTTAGTTATTGATCAATCTCTTTCATTCGAAACTTTCAAGATAAATCTTAAATCCTACTGATAGCGTAGGAATATGCCCCAACAGCAACAGCATGTGATGTTCCGAGGGTAGTAACTCCAACTCCAATTTTTTTAACCGAAGAATAAGAAACCGTATCTTTAGAATTTGGTATACTTATTTGTATTTCATCTTTAACTAAAAAATCTTTTAAACATTTAGGGTTTTCAAAATTATAAGCAAAAGTTTCAAGTCGTTGAACTGATTGGTTATTATTTGTCACAAATTTTCCATTCATAACTTCTATTGCTTTTGGAAGAAATAAAGGATGAGCACCTGCCAATCCACCACCTAATACAATTAGGCCATCAATTAGAGTTATGGCATTGGCTATTGCTTGGCCAAGCACTATCCCAAAGGTTTCCCATACAGCTATTGCAGCTTTTGTATTTCCCTCTTTTTGTTTGATCCCAATTTCGTATATCTCAAGTGGCTCTGGGCAATGTTTGAGGTCTATTTCAGCCTCTTCACAATATAGATGTTTAATGCCTCGAATGCTTAAGGTTTCTTCAATACTTATTGCGCAGTTCAAAAAATTTGTTGAGCGATTTATTTCGCCTCCGGCAGAGTTATCTCCGATTAATAATTTACCATCAATCACAATTCCTCCACCAGTACCAGTACCCAATGTTATGCCAAGTAAATTACGGTACTTCTTTTTATTACCATTATTGATGAGATGAGTGTTTATTTTTGGTAGTAGTCCGGCAATAGCCTCGCCAAGTGTAAAAAGGTCACCATCATTATTTATAAAAACAGGAATTTTAAATTCATTTTCGAGCATGTGTTTTAGCGGCACACCACCTTTAAAAAATGGCAGGTTTTCCAAGTCGCCAATTATACCTGCTTCATAATCTGCAGGTCCCGGAAAACAAAAGCTAATGGCTTTGGCAATATTTCCCGATTGCTCATTGATAATACTGAAACCTGATAGAAGTTTCTTTAAAAAATCATCGAGGTCTTTTGATTTAGCAGGAATACTAGTTGTGGCACAAATATTATTTCTTGCATCAATTGCATTAAAAACAAGGTTTGTACCTCCTGCATCTAAGGTTAATATTGTAGTGTTTGCTTCCTTCATAGATTGTAGCTACTGTTGTTGTTATTGAATTTACTGATTTAGTTGTAAGTCACAATAGCAGCAATAGAAACCATAGTGACTACAGCTACTTTTTTATTTTAATGAGCCTCAAGCCATGTGCTACCAGTATTCATATCAATATCAACTGGAACATCAAGCTTAATTGCGTTTATCATATTTTTCTCAACAATTTCACGCACTTCTTTTTCTTCACCTTTATACATATCAAAAACAAGTTCATCATGCACTTGTAATATCATTTTGGTTTTAAGTCCTTTATCAGATAGTTCTTTGAAAATGTCAATCATTGCTATTTTTATCATATCGGCTGATGAGCCTTGTATTGGCGCATTGATGGCATTTCGTTCAGCAAAATTTCGAACAATTGCATTGGCCGAATTAATATCTTTCAAATAACGTCTACGGCCCATAATTGTTTCCACGAAACCATTCTCTTTTGCAAATACAATTGTGTTCTTCATGTAATCTTTAACTCCCGGATATTTGTCGAAGTAACTGTTAATAATATCAGCAGCTTCGCGCCTTGGTATTCCCAAACGTTCACTCAAGCCGAAGGCACTTATCCCATAAATTATTCCAAAATTAACAGTCTTGGCATTCCGTCTCATATCCTTGGTAACTTCATCGTAATCCACATTGTAAACATTGGCGGCTGTGGCCGTATGTATGTCAAGACCTTCTTTAAAGGCAGTAATCATACCCTCATCTTTACTAATATGAGCAATAATTCGTAATTCAACTTGCGAATAGTCTGCAGCAAGTAATATGTAGTCATCATTTCGAGGAATAAAGGCTTTTCTTATTTCACGTCCACGCTCGGTTCGTATTGGTATATTTTGGAGATTTGGATTGTTGGAGCTCAATCGGCCTGTTGCTGCAACTGCTTGATTATACGATGTGTGAATTCGTCCATCACGCGGATTAACAAGGGCAGGAAGTGCGTCAACATATGTGGATTTGAGTTTTGTTAACGATCTATATTCAAGTATTTGTTCAACAATTGGATGCTTAAATATTAGTTTGCTCAGTATATCTTCTCCAGTTTTGTATTGTCCGGTTTTTGTCTTTTTTGGTTTGCTAGATATTGCTAATTTTTCAAATAGTATTTCGCCCAATTGTTTGGGAGAAGCAATGTTAAACTCAACTTCGGCATGTTCGTAAATAACAGCTTTGGTTTTTGTAATTTCCTTCTCGAGCTGAATGCTAAATTCGTTTAGAGCAGGAACATCTAGCTTTATTCCTTCCGTTTCCATTGATGCTAATATTGGAACGAGAGGCATTTCAATTTCCTCAAAAAGTTTGTTTGTGCCTGTTTCTTTTAGTTTGGGTTCAAATACATGTTTAAGTTGTAAGGTAATATCAGCATCTTCGGTGGCATATTCTTTAACCTTTTCAATATCAATATTGCGCATGCTTAGTTGATTTCTACCTTTTTTGCCAATAAGGTCTTCAATTGAAACAGGTTTGTATTTGAGATACGTTTCAGAAAGTATATCCATATTATGGCGCATATCTGGCTGTAGCAAGTAGTGAGCAATCATCGTATCAAAAAAAGGACCTTCCACACTAATATCATACCATGAAAGTATGTTAATATCAAACTTAATATTCTGACCAACTTTGATAATATTTTTATTTTCAAGGAGTGCCTTAAACTGCAGAACCATTTCTTGTGCTTCATGATAGTTTTCAGATATTGGAATATACCAACCCTCATGAGTTTTAACAGAAAATGAAATACCAACCAGTTCTGAATTATTTGGGTCGAGACCAGTTGTTTCAGTATCAAAACAAATTAGTTTTTCTTTTGAAAGTTTTTTCGCAAGTGCTTTTGCATCATCAATGGTGTCAACAAGATGATAACTATGTTTAGTATCATTGATATTTTTAAATTGCTCTTCGGCTTCAAAAAGTGAACTTTGAGTTTCAGTAGATTGGGTCTCATTATTTTCACTATAATCAGTGAATACACGTTTAGCAAACCTTCTAAATTCGAGTTCGTCAAATAGTTCTTTAAGGTATTTAAGATTTGGTTTTTTTCTCTCAAGTTCGCTAATGTTAAGCTCAATTGGAACATTGAGTTCGATGGTTGCAAGTTCCTTGGACATTATCGCCTGATCTGAAAAGTTCTCAAGATTTTCTTTTTGTTTACCTTTAAGCTTATCAGTGTTTTTCAATAGGTTCTCAATACTATCAAATTCACTAATTAGTTTTATGGCTGTTTTTTCTCCAATGCCTGGTACCCCAGGTATATTATCAGAAGCATCGCCCCATAAACCAAGTATGTCGATTAACTGTGTGGGGCGTGAAATTCCAAAGCGTTCACAAACTTCGTAAGGTCCCCAAATTTCAGGTTTGTTACCCATACGGGCAGGTTTAAACATGAAAATATTGTCAGAAACCAACTGTCCAAAATCCTTATCTGGAGTCATCATGTATGTTGTGAAACCGGCTGTTTCTGCTTTTTTAGATAAGGTTCCAATTACATCATCGGCTTCAAAGCCATCAACATAAAGGATAGGTATGTTAAACCCTTCTAGTAGTTTCTTAATCCATGGTATGGATACTGATAAATCTTCTGGCATTTTTTCGCGTTGGGCTTTATAAGCTGGAAAACTTATATGACGAAATGTGGGAGCCTTTGTGTCGAAAGCAACTCCTATATGTGTTGGATTTTGATTTTTTAGGATATCGTACAATGTATTGGCAAATCCTATTATTGCTGATGTGTTTTGGCCTTTTGAATTTATACTTGGGTTTTTGCTCATGGCAAAGTAGGCTCTATAAATTAGAGCCATCGCATCTAAAAGAAATAATTTTTTTTGTGCACTCATATTGAATCTAATATTGATGGTCATACTACTGTTTTATGCAATTATTTTAGTAACAATTTAATAATTTGCAGTAGTCGATTTTAAAAAACAAAGGTAGTTGAAATCTTGTCAACTTAATTATGTTTGAAACTCTACTCATTATCTGTTTGAGGTTTATGCTTTTGTAACTAAATTTACGCTATCTAAAAACAAAAACTTAGGGCATATGGCAAAAAAAAGCACTGCAAACTCACAACCAAAAGAGAGAAAAATATTTGTTCTTGACACATCTGTCATACTTCATAACCACAATGCCATAAATGAATTTGACGATAATGATGTTGCCATACCCATCACAGTACTGGAAGAACTTGATAATTTTAAAAAGGGGAATACCATCAAGAATTATGAAGCAAGAGAGTTTATACGGTTCTTGGATAAGATATCGGGAAAAACAACAATGAAAAACTGGCGGAGGTTAAATGGTCCCGAAAAAGGGAAGTTTAAGGTTGTTATGAACGAGAATAGTAAGCTTGATGCACGTGAAATATTTGATGATAGGAAACCTGACCATCGAATATTAAATGCTGCAATTAAGCTTAAGGAGGATTATCCTGACAGGAAAGTTGTGCTAGTGAGTAAGGATATAAACCTTCGGCTCAAAGCCAAATCATTAAGTTTGCATGCCGAAGATTTTGAAACCGGTAAAGTTAAAAATATCGAAACGCTTTACACAGGTAGTACAACAATTGATGCGGTAGATCCTGATACTATTGATAAGCTGTATTCGCAAGGATATTGTGATGTTGAGGAGCTTAATATTGATGTTTCTGTTGCAAATCATTACTTTATTTTGAAGAGCATAAACTCATCTGCATTAGCATTTCTTAACCCCATAACTAAGCGTATTGAACGAGTTGAGAAACGTAGCATTTCGCGTATTATGCCACGAAATGCCGAACAAGTATTTGCTTTACACGCAATTATGAATCCTGAAGTAAAGCTGGTTACCTTGCAGGGTATTGCTGGCACCGGAAAAACATTGTTGGCACTTGCCGGTGCCTGGGAGCAAAGAAGAAGTTTTAAACAAATCTATCTTGCACGACCAATTGTGCCCCTTAGTAATAAAGATATTGGATATTTGCCAGGTGATATAAATGATAAGATAAATCCATACATGGAGCCATTATGGGATAATTTGAAATTTATTCAAAATCAGTATAGTGAGCAAGATAATGAGTACAAGCGTATTACCGATGCAGTAGAAAGCGAAAAACTGAAGATAACCCCGTTGGCATATATTCGAGGTCGGAGTATCTCAAATATTTGTTTTATTGTTGATGAAGCACAAAACCTAACACCTCATGAGGTAAAAACGATTATTACTCGAGCAGGCGAAAACACTAAGATTATATTTACTGGTGATATCTATCAAATTGACACACCATATTTAGATTCGCAATCAAATGGGCTCTCAGTACTCATAGATAAAATTAAGCACAACGATATTTACGCACATGTAAGACTCGAAAAAGGCGAAAGGTCGGAGTTGGCTAACTTGGCCAATGATTTGTTGTAGAATTAGTTTGTGGTTTTGGGTTTGTTTCAAGTTATGAATTTCTGGGTGATTTTGTCCTTATGAACAGAGTTTACGAAGTGAAGAATCTCTTTTTAAGTTTAGTAAAGTTACATCGCTACATTCAGGGTGACAGTCTTGCAATATGGACTTGCTAAATTGACTTTCTATCTCCGGGTTCTTGTATCCTGGCTCCAATAATCCTGTTTCCAACGATTCATCCAACTAATTCAACAATTCAGTAACAATATTTTTTTTCTGATTTATGACCCACATATTTTTGCGGCTGTAACTAATTAAAAATTTAAAGAAATGAAAAAAAGTATTTTAACATTCGCAGTTGTAATCCTATCAGTAGTAGTATTTGGAAATAGCAACAATTTTGAAAAATTAATGAAACAAAATTTGGAAACAGTTAGAGCCAATAGCGAAACAACTGACTACAAAAATCTTGGTAACGAATTTGCGAATATTGCGAAGAAAAATAAAAAGCAGTTCGAGCCACTTTATTATTCAGCATATTGCTATATTATTAGTAGTTGGCAATTTACTGATGTAGATAAAAAAACCAATGTGCTTACAGAAGCAAAAAAGCAAATTGATAAAGCAATTAAAGTTTCACCCAACAATGATGAACTTTTGGTACTCGAAGCATTTTACTATCAGGCAATGATTATGATTGATCCAAAAAAATATGGTCAATCATATTCTGCGAAAGCAAGTGAATTATTACTAAAGGCTCAAAAAATTAATAAAGGTAATCCAAGAGCCGAATTTTTACTTGCTCAAAATGTTTATTACACTCCAGCTCAATATGGCGGCGGAAAAGTAGTAGCTCTCCCATTATTTGAAATGGCAGCCAAACTATTTAAACATCAAAATACTAAGAATTATCTTCTACCAGTTTGGGGTGAGCAAACAAATGCAGAGATGGTTAAAAATTGTAGTATATAATTGCATGATTTGATAATAGTGTGAAGGATCTCCCATAAATTGTGAGATTCTTCGCTCTATTTTAGAAGGACAAATTCCAAATAATTAAATAACTTCGTAAAAAATTTATGACATGAAGAGTAAGCATCTAAAAAACGTAATAATTATACTTGCAGTTAGTATATTAATTACTTTTTTATTTGATAGAATATACGGAGGTAGCGGATCCAATTTTTATGGAATTGTACTAAATATTTTGTATGGAGTTACAATTGGAACATCCATTAGTTTAAGTGGGTTGTTAACACAATTTATCCTAAAAAAATCTAGTATTGAACTACATCCCATGCGGACATATGTTGTGCTTTTGGTATCAATATTTTTATTTATTAGCATTGATGTGATAGTTATAAATGCTCTTTGGTACAAGTTTACTCAGGGCATTGAGTTTAGTAAAATTTTCACAAACGTTAGTATTATAATTTCTACTGTAATTACAATTTTTATTGGATTAACTATATTCTTTATTCTATTATCTAAGAATTTTATGTCGAGATTGTTGGATGCCGAAAAGGAAATCCAAAATGCAAAACATGAAGCTGATAAGTCGAAGTTTGAAATTCTGAAGTCGCAAATTAATCCGCATTTTTTATTTAATAGTTTAAATAGTTTGAGTTCACTTATTCATATTGATGTTGATAAAGCGGATGAGTTTACAAATAAACTATCTAGTATTTACCGATATATTTTGGATCATCAGGATGATAATTTGGTTACATTAACAGAGGAGATAGAGTTTATTAGAAAATACATAGTGCTCCAATCCATAAGATTTGACGATAGCTTTTCAGTTGAAATTAAGGATGTTAGTGATTATCAGGATATGTTAATAATACCTCTTTCGTTACAATTATTATTGGAAAATGTGTTTAAGCATAACATTATATCAGAGAAAAATAGAATTACTATCTCCATATGCGTAAGCGATAACTACCTAATTATTAAGAATAATAAAAACAATAAAAATGATGTTGGAGTTTCGCATAATGTGGGATTGAGTAATATAACTACTCGTTATCAGCTTGTTTGTGATAGGGAATGCATTATTGAAAATACTGAAACAGAATTTGTTGTAAGGTTACCTCTAATACCAAAGGATTAAAAAAATATGAATATACTTATTGTAGAAGATGAAACATTAGCAACTAAAAAGCTACAATTATTAATTGAAAAGCTTATTCCAGATTTTAATACAGTAGGTATTGCAAAATCTATTGTTGATGCAGTTAATTTTATCAAAGCTAATAAGGTTGATTTAGGCTTTTTTGACATTCAAATAGAAGATGGTTTGAGTTTTGATATTTTTGATAAAGTCGATATTAATTTTCCTGTAATATTCACAACAGCTTTTAATGAATATGCTGTAAAAGCATTCAAGTTAAACAGCATCGATTATCTTCTTAAACCCATATCCGAGATTGAACTTAAAAATGCATTAAGTAAGTATGATGAGGTTTGGAGTAAGGCTGAGAAAATAATTCCCATTTCGGTAATTGAAGAAATGAAACAATTACTAATTGGCAAATACAAGGAACGGTTTTTAGTTAAAATTGGCAATAAAATAGAAATACTGAACACTTCTGACATATGCTATTTCCATAGTTTTGAAAAAGGGACATATGCAAAAACAAACGAAAATAAAGACAGCCTGCTTGATAGTGCATTGGATAATATTTACCCCTTATTGAACCCAAAACATTTTTTTCGGATTAGTAGAAAATATATAGTTAATATCAAATATATAAAGGATGTATATGCTTATTCAGCTTCACGACTTAAAGTTAATACTCACATAAAGATTGCTGATGAATTAATTGTAAGTCGAGAGAAAGTTAGGTTGTTTAAGGAATGGTTAGAAGATAATTAGCCATTTGACAAATATGGCAATATTTATTACTTTTGTGATATATTTTATTGCAATGATATTCCATTTCATACATAATCAAATCTCGCATAACCTTTTCATGGGTTTGTATGAATGTTGGATTTTTTGATTAATCAGTGTTTGTATATAATGCCTGATTTCTTCGTTATACTCATCTTTAAAACAGTTATTTACAAAAGTAAACTCCTTGGTTTTAAAGACTTCGCAAGCCTCGAACTCAAGCATTCTATACTAAACATGATTTAATGAATAGACTCTATTAATTTACTTCATTAACCTACTGGAGATTTAGGTTGAATCAATTCACTATTCACATCTCACAATTTACTTCTTCCGATGCATGGAATTATTTTCGATATAAAACATTTTGCAATTCATGACGGTCCAGGAATTCGACAAACTATCTTTTTTAAGGGATGTCCCTTATCATGTTGGTGGTGTCATAATCCTGAAAGCAGGAGTTCTGATATTTTTTCCTACGAAAAAGAAGGTTTCATTGATGATCATAAAATATGTACGATTGAAACTATCGGTAAGAAATATTCAGTAGATGAAGTGATGGAAAATATAAAAAGAGATCTTGTATTTTTTGAAGAGTCGGGTGGGGGAGTTACATTTTCTGGAGGTGAGCCGCTAATGCAATCTGATTTTGTGATGGAGATTTTATACGAATGCCGAAAGTTAGACATTCATACTTGTATTGACACAACCGGAAATATAGCTAGTGATAATCTTATACAGGTAGCCTCATTAACCAATCTGTTTCTTTATGATTTAAAGCTTATGGATGACAATCAGCATATTAAATATACTGGGGTGAGCAATAAGTTAGTACTTGATAATTTGAAAATGCTCGATGAAATGGGTAAAGATATTTGGATTCGATTCCCTCTAATTCCTCGTATAAATGATGATGAGACTAATGTGCTAATGATGTTGGATTTTATGTCAAAACTTAAAAACAGTCATCCAATCAGCATATTACCTTATCATAAAATTGGCAGCCATAAATATGAACGTTTTGGGATTGAGTATAAGATGAATGGTGTTGAAGAGCAAAGTAAAGAAGACGTTAGCAGAATAATGAATTTGTTTACTGATGCTGGTTTTATAACTGTATGAGAATAATGGGATATATGGAAAATAAAGGTAAGTTGGATAAAAGGGGAATAAAGGAAATAGGGTATATGGGGAATATGGGTTTAAGGGTAATATGGACAGATGAATTTTTTATTGGAGTGGATGAAAATTAGGAATCTAGCACAACCCCTATATCCCTAATACCATATTTCCCCTATTTCCTTTATTCCCCCTTTATACCATAAATAATTACAAATGAATCTAACCATGAACAACAGAATAAATAAACTAAGAGAGCAAAGCCAAAATGCCGAACCACGAATATCAGCCGAAAGAGCTTTGTTAATTACCGATTTTTATAAAAGTAAACTAAGTCAACAGGTAAGTGTACCAAAACGGCGAGCGTTGGCTTTCAAGCATATTCTTAGCAATAAATCCATTTGTATTCTGGATGATGAGTTAATTGTGGGAGAGCGAGGTCCAGCCCCAAAAGTTGTTCCAACGTACCCCGAAATAAACCTTCATTCGCTGGAAGATTTGCATATCCTTGATACAAGACCAAAGGTTTGGTTTAGCGTTGATGATGAAACCAAAGAAGCATATAGGAATATCGTGATCCCTTTCTGGAAAGAAAAAACAAACCGTGAGAAGATATTTGCAAATCTTGATAGAAACTGGATTGATGCATATGAGGCTGGTGTGTTTACTGAGTTTCAGGAGCAGCGGGCACCCGGACATACTGTTCTTGGAAAGAAAATGTTTAGCAAAGGATTTCTTGATTTGAAGAAAGAAATTAGTAGCAGCATCGCAAGCCTTGATTTTTTTAATGATAAAGATGCGTATAACAAGCGTGAGGAGTTAAAGGCGATGGATATTTCTGTGGATGCCATTATCCATTTCGCAAATCGGCATGCAGATAAATTGGAATTATTATCTGAAAATGAACTTGATGAGAACAGGAAAATAGAGCTTATGCAGATGTCT
>JASFZK010000218.1:0-16177 GCA_045267845.1 Bacteroidota bacterium
AGCTGTAGTAATGTCTCTCCCTTTTCTATTTGTTTTGGTCTTACCGAATCATCTAAATAAGTATAATTATCAAAAGTAAAAAACTTTGCACCAGCACTAAATTGCTTGTAGTTATATGAACCTGAAAGTATTAGGTGATTTTCTTTTTTAAGATTATTTGACCATCTATAATAGTTACTCTGGTAATTATTGTAATACCATTCAGGTGTTTTGTTGATAAAATTTAGCCCAAATTTCAAAAAACCAATATTCCTTAATTCGGTACCAAGATATTGTATAAGTTGTCCATTTAACTGAAAATCATTTTGATTATACCCCCCAAATACATAGCTAATATCAGCGTCTAAATGAAAACTCTTGCCAAAATTAAAAGCAACACCACCAAAAGTAGTTAATTGTGAGTATGTAATTTTAACAGAATCATAGGGTAACATTTGATTGATATAATTATGAGAAGCCCCCATAAACATATAAAAAATTTTATCATTTGGATTCTCATGGTATCCAATATTCGACCATCTAATTGTATTCTGAAATTCATCCTGATAAAGAGAATCAAATGTTGAAATAGAATCTAACGGTGAGCTGTGGCCGATATAAAAAGGAGTTAATGTATCCTCATCAGTATATATCATTTGATTACGTCGGTACCTAAACGAATAGCTAATATTACCAGGGTCTATTTTTCGTTTTATGCTGTCTTTTTTACTCAGCGGTGATAGTATATTGAAATATTGTTCGATGAAAAAGCCAGATTGTTTTACCATATTTTCAGCCTGTAGAAGGTTTACTGGAATTATACGTCTGTCAGATTCCAGGTTATCTTCAAAAATGCTGTCGTACGTAATTCCACCGTTCTCTTCTGCTACCAATTTATTGGTCAAATAATTAGCAATTACTCCATACCTCTTATTTTTTGTATAATATTGAGTTGTAAAAAATACACGTTGCTCGTTAATACCACTTCTTAAATATGGACTTTCGTCAGATGGCGAAAAGTTAAGTGCATAATCAAGCCCAATCGTAAGTCCATTAAAAATTTCACGAGTAAATACAACATTAAAATTCTGTTCGCGATGTGCACCCATTACGTAATTTAATTCTGTGTAGGGAACATATGGCTTGTAATATTTCACCTTTTCATTATGATATAGGTAGTTTGTAAAAACCGAACTATTTAAATAATAGCTTGTTGACAGGATAGGCGTAAAAACTAAATTTTTTGCTGCTAGTCCAATATTACTAAGTGTTGAGTACATTCCATTGTTTAAATGAAGTGGATTGTACCTTTGGTAATTATACGTATTCGTATCTATGTATGTATATTTATTAAGCTTCAAGTTTTGGGTACTTCCTTCAAAATAAATAACTACTAATGAGTCGTGATGAGTTAACACCGAATCAGTAATTTCTATACTATTAGGCGTTAAATTAGCATATGCTCTTGTAGAATCAGTACTAATTGTATCAGTAATAACTGTATCAGCAATGTTGTTGGTATCGGCTATATTAATACTAAGAGGAATAATTGTATCATTTTTATAGATGTTGGTAGTATCTACCAATGGTAAAGATGATACACTTTGAGCACTAATATTGCACGACCCAAGCATAAATACAGCAAATGCAATTAACATTATGCTTTTAGTATTTTTAATGAATAACATTGCTACAAAGATATTATACTATTTTTAAATTGACATAGAATAATTCATAAGTTTTAATAGTAATTTTGATGTTACAAAAAGAGACTATATTTGGCTCAATCTTGATAAACAACTATGAGAAGCTTATTACATAAAAGTTTTCTGGATTTTTAACTTCCAAAGTTAGAGAAATAATACACTAAAATTATGGCAATTAAAATTAAAACTTTAAGTGGATATTTCCACGAATATCAAAAAAGTATTGTGAATCCCGAACAATTTTGGGGACAACAAGCAGAAGCATTTTATTGGAGGGAAAAATATAATTGTGTGCTCGATTGGAATTTTGAAGAACCTAGGATAGAATGGTATAAAGGAGGTAAACTCAATATAACAGAAAATATTTTCGAAAGACAAATGTTTATCCGTAAAGACCAACCTGCTATTATTTGGGAACCAAATAATCCTGATGAGGATGGTATCACATTAACATATAGTCAGTTATTTGATAAGGTTAAGCAATTTGCCAATGTTTTGCTTAAGCTGGGCGTAGTAAAAGGAGATAGAGTGGCAATTTATATGCCAATGATTCCGGAACTTGCAATTGCCATGTTGGCCTGTGCACGAATAGGGGCAATACACAGTATTGTTTTTGCTGGTTTTTCGAGTAATGCTTTGGCTGATCGTATTATTGATGCTCAGGCAAAAGTAGTAATTGCTTCTGATGGTGGTTATCGTGGCACAAAAACAATTCCCATTAAATCAATTGTTGATGAAGCTGTTGAAAAATGTGATTCCATAGAAACGGTTATTATTAAAAAAAGAACTGGGGAAGATGTTCCCATGGTTGATGGACGAGATTTTTGGTGGGATGATCTATGCCAAGAAGTGAGCACCGAAAATGAGCCTGAGATAATGGATTCTGAAGATCCGTTGTTTATCCTATATACCTCTGGGTCAACTGGTCAGCCTAAAGGAGTTTTGCATACCATAGGAGGATATATGGTTTTTACAAGCTATACTTTTCGTAATGTTTTTCAATACAGCCAAGGCGATGTATATTTTTGCTCTGCTGATATTGGTTGGATTACAGGCCATTCATATATTGTATATGGCCCATTATTAAGTGGAGCGACAACATTAATGTTTGAGGGTGTGCCAACTTACCCTGATGCTGGGAGATTCTGGGATATTGTAGAGAAGCATAAAGTAAATCAGTTTTATACAGCGCCAACAGCTATTCGAGCACTAATGGCACAAGGTAATAGTTTTGTTGAGAACAAATCATTGGAAAGTTTAAAAGTATTAGGGACAGTAGGTGAGCCTATTAACGAAGAGGCCTGGCATTGGTATCACGACCATGTTGGTAAAAATCGTTGTCCAATTGTTGATACATGGTGGCAAACTGAAACTGGAGGGATATTGATAAGCCCATTGGCAGGAATAACACCTACTAAACCATCATATGCAACATTACCTTTACCTGGGATTCATCCAATAATTGTTGACTCAGAAGGTAATGAACTCAAAGGTAATAGTGTAGAAGGCAATTTATGTATTAAATTCCCTTGGCCTGGTATGGCAAGAACATTATATGGTGATCATGAACGTTTTCGCAAAACGTATTTTAGCACATACAAAGGTTTGTATTTTACTGGTGATGGTGTAAAACGAGATGAAGATGGTTATTATCGTATCCTCGGAAGAGTGGATGATGTAATAAATGTTTCTGGTCATCGAATGGGAACTGCAGAAGTTGAAAATGCCATTAATGAGCATCCTCGTGTTGTTGAATCTGCCGTAGTTGGTTACCCTCATCATATTAAAGGACAAGGTATTTTTGCATTTGCTGTATGTAATGATATGGATGAAACTACCAACGAAGAAGGTATTATTAAGAGTATAAAGATTGGCGTAAATAATATAATTGGGCCAATTGCCCGACCAGATAAAGTAATAATAGTTAGTGGTTTACCTAAAACTAGATCAGGTAAAATCATGAGGAGAATTTTAAGAAAAATAGCATCAGGTGATTATGCTAATTTTGGTGATACAAGTACATTGCTTGATCCAGGTGTTGTGGAAGAAATAATTAATAAAACAAAAGATAAAAACAATTAATATGGAAAATTTCAATTTTTATAATCCTACAAAAATTTTTTTCGGTAAAAACCGATTGGGAGAATTAGATACATTGGTTCCCAAAAATGCAAATGTGCTAATTTTATATGGAGGAGGAAGTGTTAAGAAATACGGGACTCTAGATATTGTTGTTGATGCCTTAGTAGGTAGAAATATTATTGAGTTTGGTGGCATAGAGCCAAACCCAAAATACGAAACATTAATTAAAGCAGTTGAAATTGTAGTACATCAGAATATAGATTTCTTGCTTGCTGTGGGTGGTGGCTCAGTAATTGACGGAACTAAATTTGTTAATTTAGCTTCTAATTATCAGGGTGATAACCCTAGTGATTTGTTGACGAAACCCGCAACACAAGGAAGTGTAAAAACAAGTATTGCAACGGGTACAATTATAACTTTACCTGCCACAGGATCAGAAATGAATAGCGGAGGTGTTATTACATATAATCATGGCAAACATGTTATTTCGAGCCCTTTACTTTATCCTCAATTCTCAATAATTGATCCCACGCTATCATATACATTACCAGTTTCTCAAATAGCAAATGGAATCGTAGATTCATTTATTCATGTTATTGAGCAGTATGTTACGTATCCTGCTGAAGGCAGATTTCAGGATAGAACGGCAGAAGGTATATTACAAACTCTAATAGAGATTGGAAAACAAACAATTGATAATCCAACAGATTATGATTCTAGAGCAAACCTATCATGGTGTTCCACAATGGCGCTAAATGGGTTAATTGGCTGTGGTGTGCCAGGTGATTGGTCAACACACATGATTGGACATGAATTAACTGCAATGTTTGGTATTGATCATGGCAAAACACTTGCTATTCTTCAACCGTCAATTTGGGAAATTAGAAAGGATAAAAAAAGAGAAAAACTGATTCAATATGCCGAGCGAGTATGGCATATTACTGATGGAGATGGTGATTATAAGATAGAACAAGCAATCAAAAAAACACGTGATTTCTTTGAAAGTTTAGGTGTTAAAACTCGCATGTCTGACTATGGTATTACTGAAGATAAAATTGATGACCTTGTTGAAGCTCTTGAAAAACATGGGCTAACAGCTTTGTCTGAAACAAAAGATTTAACTCTTGATATAAGTAGGGAAATATTAGAAAATGCAATGTAATTATTAAGGAAATACTTAAGAAGTAATTTCTTTGCTATTTTAAATTAATCTTGCCATGGTAAGATTAATTTAAAATATACAATTGTTATTATTAGTTCATAAGTAAACTTGTCTTACCCAAACTTTCAATATTATAAACTCTTAAGGCCGCAGCATATCCCATTATTAAGCTAATTGTGAGCTTAGAAGGAGCTAGGCGTCTATGCCTCTTTACAGTAATATTTTGATGTTGGTGATGTTTTTTCGGAGTAGAATTAATCATACGCTATTTGTTAGTTAAACTAAATATTATACAAGTAACGCCAGAAATCTCCGATTATTATAAAAGTGGATAAAAAGCAATCTATTATTTAAAATGCCTAATCGTATTATTAAGCCTAAAAAATAATGGGAGGTAGTAAAGTGAACTAAAGATTAGGCAGTTAAAACCACCTTTTTTTCTTCAATTATTTTACGCATATTAATAATTGCATAACGCATACGGCCAAGAGCTGTGTTAATACTAACTTCAGTTTGCTCAGCAATATCTTTAAAACTTAGGCCTGAATAGCATCTTAAATAAAGTACTTCCTTTTGTTCTTCTGGCAAATGATCAAGTAACTTCCTAACATCGTTATGAATCTGGGTATTAATCATTAATTCCTCCACCGAAGGATCAGTAAAGCGAATAGTATCAAAAATATCAAACTCGCTGTATGAATTATCAACAGTAGGAACCTTTTTTGATTTCCTAAAATGGTCGATTACCAAGTTATGAGCAATACGCATTACCCATTGAATAAATTTACCCTGATCGTTATAGCTGCCCCTTTTAAGAGTATTTATAACTTTTACATATGTGTCTTGAAAAATATCATCAGCTAACTGCTTATCTTTTACAAGCAAAAATATATACGAATATAATCTGCTTTGATGACGCTCGATAAGAGTTTGAAGACTGGAGTGATTACCCTTTATAAAACTTTTTACAAGTTCGTTTTCACTAGTAATTGATAAACCCATTTTATCTATTTTTAAGTAATTTTATAAAAAAATAGTAGAGTTTAATCGATAATCTTTTCCTTTTGGTTAGTGAAATATTAATGCAAATGTAAACATTAATATCATTAAAGCAAATAAAATTTTAATTTTGCATGCAATTTTTTACAAAACTAAGTAGTTAAGCTAAATGAGTCTCAGTAAAATTAATAATATATCTATCATAAAATCAAGGGTTAACAATCTTAAGAACCTTAGCGTTGTAATTCCTAAAAAAAAATTGATTGTAATTTCTGGTTTATCAGGTTCAGGGAAATCATCCTTGGCTTTTGATACTTTATATGCTGAAGGTCAGAGACGATATGTGGAGAGTTTAAGCTCATATGCTCGTCAGTTTATGGGACGAATGGATAAGCCAGAGGTTGATTTCATTGAAGGTATTTCGCCAGCCATAGCAATTGAGCAAAAAGTAAAAAGTAGAAATCCCCGCTCTACAGTTGGCACATCTACGGAAGTATATGAATACATAAAATTACTTTTTGCAAGGATTGGGCGTACTTATTCACCCATATCTGGTAAGCAGGTTAAGCGCCATAGTTTGGCAGATATTACTAATCATATTGATGCATTGCCTGCTGATACAAATGTTATAATTTATGCTCCATTATATGTAAGTGATGATCGTAGTTTAAAACAACAGCTTCAAGTGCTTATGCAGCAGGGGTTTAATAGAGTACTTAAAGATGGTGAGATAAACCGTATTGAAGATGTACTTGAAATTGTTGATGATAATGCAAAACCAAATAATTGTTTTTTGGTAATAGATAGAGTTAAGGTTGACGCCGATGATGAAGATTTTACATCTCGTGTTGCCGATTCGGCCCAGATTGCTTTTTATGAAGGAAAAGGGAAATGTATTATTTCCTATGACATTGATGGAAAGTCATCAATTATTGATTTTTCCAATAAATTTGAACTAGATGGTATAAAATTTGAAGAGCCATCAGTAAATATGTTCACCTTTAATAATCCTTTTGGCGCATGTAAAAAGTGTGAAGGTTTTGGTAATATTATTGGTATCGATCCCAATTTAGTAATCCCTAATCCTGGTTTGTCTGTCTATGATGAAGCCATTGCATGCTGGAAAGGTGAAAAAATGAGTGAGTGGAAGGACAAGCTTATTAACACGGCTTATAAATTTGATTTTCCAATACATAAGCCCATTTCAAAATTAACTGAAGAACAGATAGAATTACTTTGGACAGGTAATGAGTATTTTGATGGTATTAATGCTTTTTTTAAATCAGTTGAAGAGCAATCATATAAAATACAATATCGCGTTATGCATTCGAGATATAGAGGGAAAACCAGCTGCCCTGATTGCAAAGGTACGCGCTTAAGAAAAGATACTAATTATGTTAAAATAGGAGGGTTGAATGTTAGCAATATTGTTAAGCTTCAGCTAGATGATGCTCTTAAATTCTTTTCAAACTTGAGCCTGAATAAATACGAAACCGATATAGCATCCCGACTTATTTTAGAGATAACAACGCGATTAAAATATTTAATAGATGTGGGTCTTTTCTATTTAACAATGAATCGGCTTTCATCAACATTATCAGGTGGCGAATCACAACGAATAAATTTAGCTACATCGCTGGGAAGCTCATTAATAGGATCGATGTATATACTCGATGAACCAAGTATTGGATTGCATCCACGGGATACTGAGCGACTTATAAAAATACTTTATCGCCTACGTGATATTGGCAATACTGTGATTGTAGTTGAGCACGATGAGGAAATAATAAAAGCATCTGATCAAATTATTGATATTGGCCCTGATGCGGGAGAGCATGGTGGCGAATTGGTATTCCAAGGGACTTATGATGAACTCAAAAATAATAATGAAAGCTATACTGCTCTATATCTTACAAATAGAAAAAAAATTGAATTGCCGGAACGCAGACGTAAATGGAAAAACTTTATTGAAGTTGTAGGTGCTACTCAAAACAATCTTAAAAATATAAATGTTAAGATCCCGCTTAATATTTTGCTGTTAATTACCGGCGTTAGTGGTTCGGGTAAATCCACACTTGTTAAGGATATACTTTATCCGGCTGTAAAAAGACAGATTGATGGATATGGCGAAAAAATCGGGCGTTTTGGACATCTGTCAGGTGAGTTAAGAAATATTTCTTCCATTGAATATATTGATCAAAATCCCATTGGTAGGTCTTCACGATCAAATCCTGCTACTTATTTAAAAGCATTTGATGATATTAGAACATTGTTTGCATCACAAAAACTTTCTAAACTCAGAGGTTATAAACCTGGTAATTTCTCATTTAATATTCCTGGTGGAAGATGTGATGAGTGTGAAGGCGAGGGAGTTATAAAGGTTGAGATGCAATTTATGGCTGATATTTTTCTTAAGTGTGATTCGTGCAATGGTCATAGGTTTAAGGATGAAGTACTTGAAATCAAATATGAAAATAAAAATATTTCAGATATACTAGATATGACAGTTAATCAGGCGATTAACTTTTTTAGCTATTCAAAAGAATATGGAAGTATTGCTAAAAGAATAATCGATAAAATAACACCTTTAAGTGATGTTGGATTGGGTTATTTACATTTAGGACAACCATCAAATACACTTAGTGGGGGTGAAGCACAGCGAGTTAAACTTGCTTACTTTTTGTCAAAAGGAGTTGCTGAATCACCTACACTATTTGTTTTTGATGAACCAACAACGGGATTGCATATACATGATATTGGCAAGTTACTAGTATCGTTAAATTCACTAATCGAGATAGGCCATTCGGTAATTGTTGTTGAACATAATATCGAAATAATTAAATCGGCTGATTGGATAATTGACCTTGGCCCTGATGGTGGAGATAATGGTGGAAATATTGTTTTTGAGGGCCTTCCAGAAGATATGATTGATTGTAAGGAATCATATACAGGACAATATTTGAGAGAGAAAATTTTAAATTCATAACAATTAAGACTAATCTTGTTTAAAAGCTGATATTTCACATATATTTTTATAAAATAAATTGATAGTTTTGCAGCCTAAATAATTAAAATATGTTTAATATGAAATATCTAAAATTAATACCTTTATTCTTTGTTCTTGTTTTGTTGTCTTCTTGTTTTAACGAAGAGCATTCTCATAATCACGATGGTGATAAACACGAACACGATACCAATAAACTGCCTGATACAACCACACATTATGCAAAAGAAAAACATTTGGCAAATGTTAAGCAACTAACTGACGGAGGTGATAATGCTGAAGCTTATTTTAGCTTTGATAACTCCATGATTGTTTTCCAAGGAAAAGTACCAGAGTGGGGAAGTACTTGTGATCAGATTTATTATTTTCCATTTGCTGATGGAGATATGAAAACAGATATGCCAAAATTATTGAGTAATGGCTTAGGGCGTACAACCTGTTCCTTTTTTATGCCGGGTGATACAACTGTTCTTTATGCCTCCACACGTTCAGGAAATGACAACTGTCCGCCAGATCCTGAAAGACGTGAAGATGGAAAATATGTTTGGCCAATTTATTCTGATTTTGATATTTATATTGCCAATTTAAATGGTGATATTGTCGATACATTAATTTCTGGTCCTGGGTATGATGCAGAGGCAACTGTTTCACCTACTGGTGATTTGGTAGTTTTTACTTCTGATCGTACAGGTGATCTAGAGTTGTACACATGTAATATTGACGGAAGTGATATTAAGCAAATTACATCAGAGCTGGGATATGATGGTGGTGCTTTCTTTTCACCCGATGGTAGTAAACTTATTTTTAGATCATCGCGCCCAAAAACAGCCGAGGATATAAAAGAATATAAAGATTTACTTGCTGATGGCCTCGTTAAACCTACTAACATGGAGCTTTATATTTGCAATATTGATGGTAGCGACCTTACACAGATTACACATCTCGGAAAAGCTAACTGGGCACCATACTTCCACCCATCTGGTGAAAAAGTTATTTTTAGCTCAAATCATGCCAGCAAACGTGGGTACGAATTCAATCTATATATGATAAACATTGATGGTACAGGTCTTGAAAGAATTACATATGATGGTATTTTTGATGCATTTCCAATGTTTTCTTACGATGGTAAAAAGCTAATCTTTTCGTCCAATAGAAATAATGGAGGAACAAGAAATACCAACTTATTTATCGCTGATTGGGTAGATTAATTTTTTAAAAATAGTCATCTGCTTTTAGTTGCCAGTATTTGTGTTTATGTAATTATGTATATTCAAGTTACTGGTAGTCAGCAATTAATACTAATCTAATTCTATGCTTAATAATATTAGAGAGAAGGTATATAATGTACTTTCTGACCTTAATATAAAGTTTGAGGTTTTTGAGCATCCACCACTTGGTACTATCGATATTGCACAGGAATACTGGAAAGATATTGATGCAGTGCATTGTAAAAACCTGTTTTTCCGTAATCATAAAGGTAACAAACACTATCTTGTAATTATTAAGGATACAACTCCTTTTAGTATTCGTAGTTTAGAACAAAAATTGAAGCAGGGAAAACTTTCATTTGCATCTGAAAAACGTTTGAAAAAGTTTCTTGGGGTGTCGCCAGGCTCAGTTTCTCCATTTGGTCTTATTAATGATGACGACCATCATGTTCACCTTTTCATTGATGAGCAACTGCAAAATGCACAAAAAATAAGTTTCCATCCAAATGATAATACTGCAAGCTTGGTTGTTAAATATTCCGACTTTATTAAATATTTAAAATCGTTGGGAAATACTTATGAATTTATTAGCCCATCACCTAAAATCAATTAGCTTTGTAGTATGCAAAAAATCAACATAAATGTCAACTCCGAGATTGGAAAACTTGAAGGTGTTATAATTCACCAACCTGGTTCTGAAATAGAAAGTATGTCTCCCGAAAATGCAGCTGAAGCTCTTTATAGTGATATACTTAACCTATCTGTTGCATTACCTGAATATAATGGTTTTAGTGGCGTTTTGAAGAAATTTACTAAGGTTTTTGAGGTGAGCGACCTACTTGAAGAAACTTTAAATGATACCGGAGTTAAAGAAGAATTGATAAATAGCATATGTGCAAATGAACAGTTTGATGGTACAAATACTTGTAGTTTAATTGCAGATGTTAGCGGTGATGTGCTTGCAAAACAGTTAATACAGGGGATCGAAATGAGTAAGGATAATCTTACAAAGTTTCTTAATAATGATTTGTATTGTTTTAATCCATTACCAAACTTATTTTTCACTCGTGATGCTAGCTTTTCTGTCGGTAATGAAGTGATAATAAGTAGTATGGCAAGTAAGGTTCGCATTAGAGAAACTTTAATAATGGATACTATATTTAAATACCATCCTTTATTCAAAAGCACCACCGTAAACCCCGTTCCATTGTATGATAAATCTGGTAAGGGGACTATTGAAGGAGGTGATGTACTTATTGCCCGTGATGATATTCTGATAATCGGAAATGGTGACAGAACTAATACTCAAGGTATTGACTCCATGATTGAACATGTTAAAACCAAATTAGGTACTAATCACGTAATTGTTCAACAATTACCTCATAATCCCGAATCATTTATTCATCTTGACATGGTTTTTACACTTCTTGATAAAAATACATGTATGATATTTGAGCCGTTAATTTTGGAAGGAGCATCATATGCAACAGTACATATAACTATTGAAAATCACAAAGTTAAATCAATAAGGAATGTTAGTAGTATACTAACTGCCTTACATTCATTGGGGATGGATCTAGAGCCAGTATTTTGTGGTGGCAAAAGCAAACCAATAATAATGAAAAGAGAGCAATGGCATAGTGGGGCTAACTTTTTCACTTTGGAGCCAGGTAAAATTGTGGGATATGCAAGAAACGTGAATACAATTGAAGCTTTGAATAAAGCTGGATTTGACGTTGTAACAGCAAATGAAATTATATCTGGGAGTACTACTTTCGCAGATCATGATAAATTGGTAGTCACCATACAAGGAAACGAATTAGCAAGAGGCGGCGGAGGTGCACGGTGTATGTCAATGCCTGTATCACGCCAAAAAGTAGAGTGGTTCTAATATTGATCCATTCACTAATTTTAATAATGCAACAACATGCAGCGAGTCAACAATGCAATAATTTCATATTATAAATCAAACCCATTGGTGGTAATACTGCTAGTGGGATTGTTTTTCAGATTGTTAGCCACAGTATTCTCCATGGGTTATGGCTGGCACGACGACCAATTTTTAATTGTTGAAATCGCCCAATCATGGGTTGATGGCATTGATTATTACTCTTGGCTACCATCTGCAGATGGTACACGAGTGCCCGAAGGTTTTAGCTTTTTTTATGTGGGAATACATTATTTACTTTTCATATTTTTTGAGTTTGTTGGAATTAATGATCCGCAAATAAAAATGCTCTTTGTAAGATGGATACATGCTCTGTGGTCGATATTAGTTATTTATTATGGATTTAAAATAACTCTACAATTAAGTAATTTGAGTAACGCTAAATTGGTTGGTTGGATACTAGCTGTATTTTGGATTTTCCCTATGATTAGCGTGCGTAATTTGGTTGAGTACGTAAATATTCCGTTAATGTTGTATGGCCTTTGGCTAGTGATTAAAAATGAAAAAAACACTAGTTACTTACCTTGGTTATGGGCAGGAATTATATTCGGTATTGCATTCAATATTAGGTTTCAAACAATGCTGATAACTGGTGCGATTGGTCTTGTAACCTTAATTCATGGAAGATGGAAAAGTACGTTCTTTCTTGGTATTGGAGTTTTAATACCAATTATTATTATTCAGGGCGGTGTTGATTATTTTACATGGGATAAACCATTTATACAGTTAATAGAATATGTTAACTACAACTTGCATAATGCAGCTAATTATATAGTTAGTCCGTGGTACACATACTTGTTGTTTTTAGCAGGTATACTTATTCCACCAGTTAGTTTGTTTATTTTGGCTGGGTTTTTTCAGCAATGGCGAAAGCTTTTGATAATATTTTTCCCAATATTACTATTCCTGATTTTTCATTCCTATTATCCAAATAAGCAAGAAAGATTTGTAATAACAATAGTTCCAATGCTAATTATAATTGGTGTAATTGGATGGCAACAAATAAAAGAGAAGTACTTTAAAAGTTCCACAGCACGAAGTATTGTTCGTTATTCATGGGTGTTTTTCTGGGTAATTAATTTTATTGTACTACTACCCATAACTGTTATGTATTCTAAGAAAGCCCGTGTTGAGAGCATGAGTTATATGTCGCAATATGGCGATATAAATAATTTTCTTATCGAAGATATAAATCAGACAGTGTTGCGATTCCCGCCACAATTTTATCTGGGTAATTGGTATAATTATAACACTTTAATGAAAGATGATATTTTTAGTGAGTTTGTAATCTCAAATTCTAATAAACCAGTTTCCGAACAACCAGGATTCGTGCTTTTCTATCAGCCCGATGAAATTGAAGATAGGGTAAGTAAATTAAAGACAGTATATCCCGAACTGGAATTTGAAACAATAATAGAACCAGGTTTTATGGATAGAGTAATGCATTGGTTAAACCCCATAAATGATAACCAAAATATTTATCTTTATCGAAATAAAGAAGTGTTACCCGAACGTATATCACAATAAAATAATCTTTATTTGCAGTTACCCTATCATTATTAACTGCTTTGTACTCTGAACTTACAAACTTTCAACCTACCTACGGCAGGTAGGCTTTATAACTTTTAACTTTAGGAACTATAAAAACTTTTAACTCAATAGACTTTCAACTTTACAAACTTTTAACTCAACACTTTCTACTAATTAAAAATGAACACTGAGACTGCCAAAAAAAAGATAAACAAACTAATTGATGCAATCCAGCAGCATAATTACAATTATTATGTCAAGTCTAATCCAATAATTAATGATTATGATTTCGACATTATGCTCAAAGAGCTGGAGCAACTTGAAACCAGTTTCCCTGAATTAGTTAGGCCAGATTCCCCTACACTCAGAGTTGGAGGGCAACCAACCAAAAACTTCGACTCCGTTGTTCACGCTTATTCAATGCTCTCATTATCAAATACATACTCCGAGTCTGAGATTGAAGAATTTGATGCAAGGGTACGTAAAATTACTGGTGATAATGTTGAATATGTTTGTGAGCTTAAATATGATGGATTATCCATCGGACTAATTTATAAAGACGGAATATTAAATCAAGCGGTCACACGTGGTGACGGAATTCAAGGAGATGATGTTACCAATAATGTAAGAACCATTAATAGTATCCCGCTAAAGCTTCGAGGTGAATATCCATCAAATTTCGAGATAAGGGGTGAAATATTCATGAATCTCGATGGCTTTAATAAAATGAATCTCGAAAGAGAGGATATCGGTGAGCAACCTTTTGCAAATCCCCGAAATGCTGCTTCAGGTTCTCTTAAAATGCAAGATCCCACCGAAGTAGCTCAACGTCCACTCGATTGTTACCTCTACTACATACCCGGAAACCAACTTGATGCCCCAACTCATTATGCTAGTTTACAAGATGCATCAAAAATGGGATTGAAAGTTTCTAAAAATATTGCAGTTTGCAAAAATACAAGCGAAATATTTGAGTTTATTACCGACTGGGCCGAGGGACGTAAACATCTAAACTACGAAATTGATGGCATTGTTATAAAAGTAAATAGTATCTCTCAGCAGAAACAGCTTGGGTTCACAGCTAAAAATCCTCGTTGGGCTATTTCGTATAAGTTCAAAGCCGAAAGAGTTGAAACAATTCTATTGTCAATTGATTATCAGGTTGGTAGAACAGGCGCCATAACTCCCGTCGCAAATTTGAAGCCTGTTCAGCTTGCCGGCACAATAGTTAAAAGGGCAAGTCTGCACAATGCCGATATTATAAAGGCCTTGGATGTTCGAGTTGGTGACCATGTATTCATAGAAAAAGGTGGCGAGATTATCCCTAAAATAGTAAGTGTTAATCTTAAAAAAAGATCGAGCGATTCAATTCCTGTCGAATTTATTACCAATTGTCCCGAATGTAATACACCCCTAGTTAATAAGGAGGGCGAAGTTGCACATTATTGCCCCAACGAAGATCATTGTCCTCCACAAATTAAAGGTAAGCTTGAGCATTTCATATCCCGTAAGGCTATGAATATTGATAGTTTGGGTGAAGGAAAAATTGAAATGCTTTACGATAATAAGTTGGTATTAACCGTTGCCGATTTTTATAACCTGAATTACAGTATGTTAATTGGCTTGGAAAAAACCATAGCAGGCAAGGACGGAAAGAAAGATAAGAAGATTAGTTTTCAGGAAAAAACAGCTAATAATATTATTCAGGGAATCGAAAAATCTAAGCAGATCCCTGCGGCGAGGGTCTTATTTGGACTTGGGATTAGATTTGTAGGTGAAACTGTTGCCAAAAAGTTAATGGGGCATTATCGCAATATAACTGCTATTAAAAATGCCTCTTTTGACGAATTGATTGAAGTTGACGAAATAGGAGTGAAGATTGCTGAATCCATAATTAATTGGTTTAACAAACCCGAGCACCTTATTATTATTAACAAATTGTCCGAAGCTGGGGTTCAACTCGAAATGAGTGCCCTATCAAGTGAGTTTTCACACGTGCTGGAGGGTAAAACATTTGTGGTAAGTGGAGTGTTTGATCATCATTCACGCGATGAAATTAAAGCTTTAATAGAGCAATTCGGTGGTAAAAATACAAGCTCAATTTCTGCAAAAACGGGTTTTTTAATAGCAGGTAGCAATATGGGGCCAGCAAAAAAATTAAAAGCTACAAAACTTAATGTGCCAATTATTTCGGAGACTGATTTTATGGTAATGATCAAATAGTATAATTATTATTTCTTTTTTGTGTGCGGACAATTCGTGCTCTACACTTATAGTTGCCTTATTACCAATGTGTTTTTGTAAGTAATCCGTGAGCTTCTTTGCATCAGCCTACGTTTACTAACAAAAACTACATCATAATTTCAGCAAGCTACCGTTTCAATCACGGCCGCGGCTAAATATATCTCAACCACAGCATACCTTGCGGTAGAAATGGGGGTGAATATCCCAGACACAATCCTGTCATCTAGATACTTTGTTGTCATCTCGAGGGAAGCGCAGTGACGAGAGATCTGCTGAACAAAAGGTACTATCTCATGGGATTTCTCACTACGGTCG
>JASFZK010000219.1:0-14337 GCA_045267845.1 Bacteroidota bacterium
TCGTTCGTAAATTAACACAGGTGTAATCATTGGGTGATAGGCAACAATAATTACTGCACCAAACTCACTCATTCCGCGGCCAAACATTAATATTAAACCAGATATGATGCTTCTTCCGGCAAGAGGTAATGAAATTGTAAAAAATACTCTTGTTGGCGATGCTCCTAGATTTAGCGCAGCTTTTTCAAGTCTTTCAGGAACTGCTGCAAAACCATCATGTGCTGCGTTTAACAAAAAAGGAATACTAACAAAGGCCATTGCCATGGCAATACCAATTGGGTTTCCAACAAGGTTAAGGCCAAAATCTGAGGCTATTTTACCAAGCACTGAATCGCGAGAAATAATACCCAATATGGCAATTCCGGCGGCAGAGTGGGGGATAATAATAGGGATATCAATTATGCTCATTACTAGCCGTTTTCCGGTGAAGTTATGTCGTGCAAGCAAATATGATAAAGGAATAGCTGCAATTGCAAACACTGCGGTTGCAAAAAATGATGTGGATAAGGTTAGCCAAATACTATCTCTAACTTCTTTGTCTTTTGTGGTTTCGATTAAGTCGGATGTGCTTGTATTTAAAAACATACCTAAAAGTGGAGCAACAATAAAAAGTAGTGCTAATCCACCCAAGAAAATAAAAACTAAATTTAATATGCTAAAATTATTCTTCATTATATTATTCCAAGGCAAAATGCTTAAGTTCAATTGGTATTTTGCTGTAAGTTGATGTTGTTGATGGAACCAATGATTGCTGACCGTTTTTTTCGATTATTGCCATTCCATTTTCAGGTGATAAAAGAAAATTAATGAATTTAATGGCAGCTTCTTTATTTGGTGCATCATTAATAATTGTTACTCCGTAAACCATTGGCTCTCCTTTTTTTGTAATTGTTTCACCTGGTTTCTTACCCGAAATTTTCACTGTAGCAGTGGCGTAGTAGTCTGCCAGATTAGGATCGCTTAGATTTAAGCTGTCGGGTAGTATAATATACTGTAATCCGTGTTGCTCGGCCACTGAGCGGTATAAAAACAAGTAATCAATAACGTCACTTTCTAGTAGGCCTATTAAATCAACTTCCTTCGGGCGCATGTAGTTTTTATCCTTTTGAAGTAGTTTTTCCTGCAACCCAGGTTGGTTGTAATAATTTTCAGCAAGTTCGGTAACTAAAACTGTTCTGTATCCACACGGATCAGAATTAGGGTCAGAACGTCCATAGGCAACATCTTCATCAAGAAGTATGTTATACCAATTATTACTATTGATTATATCGCTTTTGCGTGATTTTGCATGATAAACAATTGCCATCTGGTTGCCGGCAAATTTTATATTCCAGTTTGCATAATCAGGAATTAATAAATTATCGATTACCTTGTAATCTGCCGAAGCCATAATATCGCATTCCCTTTTCAGATCGGTAATTTTTCGAGCGCATTTTCTGCTTCCTGCCGATTCCATTAATAAATTAATATGAGGGTTTTCCTTTTTGAAACTTTCAGCAATTTCCTTAAATGGCACAGTCAAACTTCCAGCATGGAAAATAATAAGGTCGTTTTTATTTTGATCACCTGTGTTGCACGATGATAGGAAAATAAAAAGCAGGAAATAAAGGATGTGGCTACTGAAGGATATGGGTTTTGTCACATTTAATATTTTAGGAAATTAGCCAATGAAAAATTTATAACTATTCAAATTTGATATGTATTACTTATATTGTTTTTGAACTGAAGCAAAAATAATGCTTTTAGTGATAAGAGTGTAAAGAAATTAGATAGGATAAGTTTCATTTTTAATGAGTTTATCCCAAATAATACTACAGCAGGTTTATATCAATTACTGATTGATGGAACTTCAGTTTGCGGGAGTGATTGAAGCGGTAGATTGTTGCAGTAGAAGATGTGTTTTTGTTGACAAACGCAGGTTGACAGAGGAAACCCGCGTATTGTTTACAAAAACCTGATGCTACAAAACAACTACAAGCATAAAGCATGCTTTTTCAGCCGTATTAATTACTGCTTACTATATGCAAGATGGCAAATAAGGCTGAGAAACTCGCCCAAAAAATTACCATAAATTACTCCACAGGCACCATTTTATCGAGTAAATCGGTGAGCTTGTATTTTGCGATGCTTGACCTGGAATCGGATGCAGCATAGGGCATTACGAGCCAGCCGTTGTGGATTATTGCGCCGCACGAATAAACTACGTTTGGTACATAACCGTTTCTTTCTTCTTCTTCGGGGATTAATATTGGCTCCCTTATTTCGCCAATTACTTTTGATGGATTGTTGAGGTCGAGGAGGATTGCACCGATGGAATATAGCCTAACCGGACCAACGCCATGTGTTAGCAGTAGCCACCCTTTTTCGGTTTTTAGTGGCGAACCACTGTTGCCAATTTGGATGAACTCCCACTCAAATTTTGGCTCACGTAATAACTTGGGCTCAACCCAATAATTAATATCGTCTGAGTACATTATGTACATATTTTCGCTGTCGTTACGCGAAATCATGGCGAATTTTCCATTTATCTTCTCAGGAAACAATGCCATTCCTTTATTTTGCGAACCAATGCCCATCATTGTGCATACTTTAAATCTGCAAAAATCTTTGGTTTCGATTAGCTGGGGTAGTATTGAAAACCCGTTATATGCTGTGTAGGTTGCATAGTAAACAGGGTCGTTTTTATCTTCTTCAAAATACACGAATCGTGCATCTTCAATGGCTCTCACGTCGGTTGTTGAACGCGGGAAAATAACTCTTTCGGTAAGGTCGATGTCATCATCAAATTCTACTTGGTAGTTGGATTGAGCAAGCCAGTGTAGCGTGTCAATTGCACGATCGTGCTCCACAGTCATGGCTGTGTTGGCACGGAAATGGGCTATGCTTTCAACCAATTCGTCAAAAGTAAATTCGTCGAGTAACTGGTCTAAAATTCCTTTAATCAGATCGTATTTGCCAATGTCATTTAGTTTCATTGCAAAGTTCTTCTTCAAATACTCGGCAGTTTCAATTGTATTTGCCATTTCAACAAGATGGCTCATTTTGTCCATCCTTATGTCGCCGGTTTTATCAAGAGTTCCACTTCTGAAAACTATGGATGACATATGACCTTCGCCAACAGCTCTAAAACTTATTATAACCTTTTTCTCACCTTTTTTTGTGTTGTTTTGATTTGGATGAGGCACAACTGACGGGTTAAAAAGTGCAGCTGATTCTATTGAATATTCCAACGTAAAAAATGAGCCTAGGAGCAGTTTTTTATCCAGTGGTAGCTCGTTATAAATGGTTATATCGAGGTTCCCATTAATTGTGTCAAAATTATTTTTGAAAACCCGCTTGATGTTTTTGTGCCTATCTTTAAAGCTGGTAATGATGTTGTTAAGCAGGGTTGTACTGTCAGGTCCTGTCATTTTAAGTACCCTGTCGAACACCTTGTAAATCCGCATTTTGTCTAAACCGAATAATTTGGTTATTACTCTGTCTTCGTTTGGAAGAAATGATAGGTCTTGCCTGTATGCAACAAGGTCGCTTTTGGTATATTTCATAGCCGGAAAATTTTTGAATTATTAGCATGATAAAGATATAAAAAATATTGAAACTAATTTTATATCAACTAAATTATAACAATACTTCGTTAAGATTTTGTTTCTCGCAAAGGCGCTAAGTCGCAAAGGTCTGATTATTAATAACTTAAAAATCAGACAAATGGTTTTCCAAGTACCTGGTTATAAAGTAGATACGAAATTGTAATGGACTAGTACTACAGAATAAGCCTAATTAATTAATAGATTATTTGCTTTTTTTGGCAACAAATATGTCTGCTTGGATTACCATTTCAGCAGACAGGCCTTTTACTTATAGTTGTTTTGTGGTATTTGGTTTTTTACAATTCTAATATGGTTCCACCCCACGAAAATCCAACTCCAAAACCAGCAATAAGCAAGGTGTTTCCACTACCAATCGTTCCACTTGAAATGGCATTATGTAAAGCGATTGGGATTGTTGACGAAACGGTATTTCCGGTGTTTTCAACATCAATAATTAGTTTATTGCGTGGAATTTTAAGTTTGAGACCAATGGTTTCTAGTATTATTCTGTTTGCCTGATGAAATATGAAAAAGTCAATGTCATTAAATTCTAAATTTGATTCGGCTAATAATTGCGAAACAAGTTCAGGAGCCTTGGAGACTGAAAAATTAAATACTTCAGCCCCATCCATATAAAAGTTAGCATCATTTCGTACGTTGCCATAACCATCAATTGTATCTTCGTGGGCAAATTTTGCCAATGGAAATCGTTCGCGTCCGTGCTTAATAATTATCTTGTCAAATTTGCTGCCATCAGTTCCAAAAATAAATTTCCCAAACCTATTTGGAGTGTCTTTTTTTGTAATAATGGAGGCAGTGGCAGCATCACCAAAAATAGCTCTATTGCTACTGTCTTTCGTGTGTATTGTTTTTGTAATGGCTTCGGCAGTTATCAATAGAATATTTTTTGCATTACCAGCCGTAATTATGCTATCAGCAATACTTAGTCCGTAAATATATCCTGTGCACCCCTGGTTGAAATCAAAGGCTCCACAATTTGCGGGTAGTTCAAGTTTGTTGTGTATTATGGTTGAAGAGGCTGGTGTAATATAATCACCACCTGCTGAACAAAAGATGATATAGTCAATGTCATCTTTGCTGATTTTGCTTTCCTTAAAAAGTTTATTGGCTGCAGCAATACCCAAGTCGGTTGATGTTTGATCATCATCACAAATATACCTTTTCTTAACTCCTGTTAACCTTGTTAATTCGGGTACTTTAAGTTTGGGAAATTCCTCTTGAAGATGTTCGTTTGTAAGAACTGTTTCGGGAAAATAACAACTAATATCCTGAATTTTATTCTGCATAATTTTACTTTTTCTTCTTTCTTAATAACTGCTCTGCTTCCTGAGATTTACGTAGGTAGTAATCTGCCATTTTATTGTCACCAATTGATTTGTAATACTTATTAAGCAGTTGCCCCACTGCGGGCTTTGTTCCAAGCTCAACGGCTTTTTTATAATAAATAATAGCATCGGCAGTGTCGTTTGCTTTAAATGCATAATTACCCATGTTTATAAATGGCATATCACTTTCTGGATAAGTACTAATTATCCTTTTGTTTTGGTCAACAGCTTTTGCTGGTTTATTATTTAAAAAATAAGCATTGGCAAGCCTCGACATGCTAACCAGCTCACCACCATCAGCATCAATTGCCTTTTGGAAATATATAACTGATGAGTCGTAGTTGCCTTGTAATTCATATGAATTGGCAAGATTAAAATAAGCACTACCAAGTTCAGGATTGTAATAAATTGCATTTTGGAAATATTGAGTTGCAGTATTAAAATACTTCGAATAACTTAACTTTTCCTGTGCTATTTTTTCAGGTCTATTATATTTTTGATGGCTCTTAATTCTTAGTTTTGCCTGATTACCATGAATTTTTGAGTAAATTATTCCCAAATTATTCCATGCAGTTGCGTGTGTTGAATCGAGTTGAACCACTTGCTGGTAATGTTTTTCTGATTTATCAATCATGCCAACAATAAACTTGTAAGGATTTACCGGTTTCGCTAATTCGTGATTTACCTTTTTCATTAATACATGGGCGTACAGGTTATTAGCTTTAACAGAGTTCCATAGTTTTGGCATGTCGGCACTGTATAAACTATATTCAGTTCGCCATTGGGTATTTCGTGCATGAACATAATATCCAAAAGGAGCAATAATTAGGGTTATCATTAAGGCAACCCAAATCATCCTACCATTATTTTTGTTCGATTTTAATAATGGAATACCGATAATTTTAAAAAATAGCCAAACAATAAATATTGCCATCGAAATTGTGGCAAAAAATACAAACCTATCTGCTACAATTCCAGGTACTGGTGCTACAATATTTGCATACATTGATATGTTCACAAAAAAGTAGAGTATGGCAAACGAAAGGATGTTTTTTTCTTTAATTTTTAAAATTGCGTAAACTAACATTGCAATATTTACAACCAGTGAAACAAGTACCCATGGGTTGCTCCATCCAACAACGGGTAACATATTGTATCCATAATAATAAAGTAGCGGATAAGGGAATATTAATAATTTTAGATAAAATCCAATAACGTATAATCCTGTACTTATTGTTAGCATAAAGCTGTTGGCCAATACTAGTGGGTTTTCCCAGTACATCAATTCTCGTACAGTATCGGGGAGTAATAAATTTCGTGCAATAAAAACCAACAGTACAATGCCAACTGCAATCGCTGTGAAAATGCCAAGTTTTTTTAGCTTAATATCTGTAAAAAAGTAAAGTATTAGTGGAAAAACAGCGAGTTGTGCTATGGCCGATTCTTTGGAAAGTAAGGCAAAAATAAAGCTGAGCATTCCAAAAATCAGATGTTTCATTTTCTCAGTATCAACCCATCTAACAAACTGCCAAATTGCCAAAAATGAGAAAATAAAATTTAGTAATACATCACGGTTTTTAAGACTTGCTACAACCTCTGTATGCGTTGGATGGGCCATAAACAGCAAAGCGACTAAAAAAGGAAACCAAAGGTTGTATCCTCTTAATAATCTGCGTAGTATCTTGTAAAGTAACAGCACCGCTATTGCATATAAAAGTATATTTATAAAATGGCTTATGTATGGGTTTGCATCAAGACCTGCAGTAAATTGGTATTCAATTGCAAAACTTGTTCTTACCATCGGTCGGTAACCATAAGCCATTCCTGATTCTTCGGCATATAAACTTGTGAAAATTTCTGGAATACCGGCAAAACCTTTAGCCGTTTGAGGGTTATTAATATTGACGTGGTAATCATCCATTGAAAAATGGTTGAAAATTGCGTTGTAGTAAAAAATAAATGTCAGTACAATTAGTGCGATTTTAAATATTGTTTCCAATTTATTATCGCTCATTACTGAGTTAGTCTTTTTTATATTTCGTTTTCCCATAACTATATTTTGAGAATTCTTTTTTCTTTAACTATTTGTTTACAAATTGTGCAATGGTATTAAAAGTGATCTCTTTAGCCTCAATAAAACCCATATGCCCAACATTATCTAATATTAAACTTTCAGAAAATTTTGGTATTTCAATTTGTTCGGTAATTTTATTTACTGGTATTCGTGAATCCAGTTTGCCGGCGATAAAAAGTATGGGAATTTCTAATTGAGATAATAGCTTAATAAAATCCATTCTGTCTCGCATCCCCGCAAGGGCAGCTATAATACCTTCATTTTTCGTTAACAATGATCTTTTTATGATTTCTCGTATTTCCTCTTTAAATTTAATTGCATTTTCATCAGTAAATAACGAAGGAATAAAACTACTTATGAAACTAGCATGTGAGCTTTCAACAATTTTTATTGTCCGATTACGAACTAGTTTAGTTTCCTCATCATCGGCAGCAGCTTGCGAATGAAATAGTACGATACTATTCAATTTGTCAATAAATAAATCTGCATATGCTAGTGTAACATAACCACCCATCGAATGACCAATCATTGTACATCTTAAAATCCCTTCATTATTTATCACAGCGTTAACAGCTTCAGCCATGGTTTTCATGCTATGCTTTTCGCTAATCATTCCACTATCGCCAAATCCGGGGAGGTCAATTGCAATAACTTTACAGGATGCAGAAAGTTTATTAACCAGCTCATTCCACATTGTTCTATCCTCAAGAAACCCGTGTAACAGCACAACAGCCTTGCCTGTTCCATTTACTGTGTAAGCAATTTTAGCTCCTTTGAAAGATATTTGTTTACTCATGCAATATGTTTTTCGCAAAGATAAACTTTAAAACTATTTTTGCATCTCAAAAGTTTAACTATGGCTTATTCATTTTTAAAAGATAATAGCGATCCAATTGTACAAGATTGCACTACCTACATAGATGTTATAAAAAAATGGACTGTTGAAAAGCCTGAGCATGTGGTGTTTCGTTTTTTACAGGATGGTGTCAATGAAAATGAATCGTTTACCTACTTGCAACTTGAAACTCGTTCCAAAGCAGTTGCCTCGGCAATGCAAAAAAAAGGTGTAAAAGGAGATAGAGTACTACTGCTTTTTCAGCCCGGGTTATCATACGTGGCTTCATTGTATGCATGTTTTTATTCAGGATTTATTGCAGTACCTGCGTATCCGCCACGACGGAATAAAGGAATAGATCGGATACACACAATAATTACCGATTCGGAGGCTGAAATTTGTCTTGTTTCGCGACAAGTTTATGATGATATTAGCAAGAGTTTTAAGGGTGATAATCTGTTAGCTGGTCTGCAGTGGATTGTTTATGAAGATATTATGGATAATGAGGCTTCATTATTTACTGAAACAGAAATTGTAGCAAATGATGTGGCATTGTTACAGTACACATCTGGTTCAACCGGTAATGCAAAGGGTGTTATTATTACCCAAATGAATATACTTTACAATTCAGAATATATTAGGCTGTCATTTGGTTTGGATACAAGCTCAGTTGGTGTAAACTGGTTGCCAATTTTTCATGATATGGGGTTAATTGGTGGAATATTGCAGGCGGCATATGTTGGTGGCGTAAATATTGGAATGCCTCCAATGGCTTTTTTGAAAAGACCTCTTAACTGGCTTAGAGCAATTGAGAAATATGGAGCTACAACTGCTGGCGGACCCAATTTTTCGTATGATTATTGTGTTCAAAAAACCAGTGATGAGGAATGTGATAATTTGGATTTAAGCTCTGTTAAAGTTTTCTTCTGCGGGGCAGAGCCAATCAGAAAATCGACATATGCAAAGTTTATCGACAAGTTTTCTATATCGAAAAGCAAAGAAGAACAACTTTACTCATGCTACGGAATGGCAGAAACAACTCTTATTGTTACGGGTGGATTACAAAGTGCAAAGCCAAAGTATTTAAATGTTGATGCTAGTGCGCTTAAGGAAAATTTTGTTAAAGTAATATCAGAATCTAAAGAGAATGGAATTAGTTTGGTGGGCTGTGGTCATACCTGGATGGAAACTAATATTGAAATTGTGGATCCAACAACAATGAAAAAAGTAGGAGAAAATGAAATTGGTGAAATTTGGGTTAGCGGACCTACGGTAGCGCCTGGATATTGGAATAAACCCGAAGAAACCAATAGAACATTTGGTGCTAAACTAATTGGCTCAAATGATAGACGTTTCTTAAAAACTGGTGACCTTGGCTTTTTTCATGAAAATGAACTATACATAACCGGTCGTCTTAAAGATCTAATAATAATAAGAGGTGTTAATCATTATCCAAATGATATTGAGTTCACAATTCAAAATGCTAATCCTGAGTTAAGACAAAATAGTGGTGCAGCATTTTCCATTACCAAATGGGATTCAGAACGTCTTGTGATTGTGCAAGAGTTGGAACGCACCGCCATGCGCAATACTGATTTTGATGAGTTGATGGACCGTATTAGAAAGGTTGTTGCCGAAGACCATGAACTCGAAATTTATTCAATAGTGCTAATAAGAGCAGGTAGCATACCAATAACATCGAGCGGTAAAATACAACGCCGTCAAACTAAATATGAATATTTAAGAGATGAGTTGAGTATTGTAGCGCAGTGGAAAAAGGAAGAAGATATTAACCCTGAAAATACCCTTGAAGTTACTGTGCCTACCGAGGATTTAATAAAAGAATGGCTAGTATTATGGATAATGCGTAATCAGCACTTTAAACGTGATGAAATTGATGCTGACAAAAATATTATGTCGTACGGGATTGATTCATTAGCTGCAGTTACGCTGGAAACCGAGATTAGCAAACAGTTTGGATTTCAGTGGCACATAAGCTCATTTATACTAAATCCAACAATAAATAAGCTAGCTGCCGAAGGGCTGGAAATTTATAAAGAAGGACTGTAAAACTATTGGCTAATTAGTGCTTCTAAGAAAATGTAATATTTTGAAGTGGCTAATAAGAAATGTCAAGAACGAGGCTTGCGAAGTATTTAATTTCCAGGAGTTTACTTTTGTAAATGACTGAAATTAAACTCGAGCGTAACGAAGTTATTGGCTTTTCTTATAGACAAAAATTATGTATTTTAATCAATGTTCTTACATCCAAGGATCCATATTAGTATTGGTACTTGCGTAGATATCGGTGTTAACAAATTTCACAATAGTTTTAAGCATATCAAGTTTCACTTTTACATCTTTGTATGAACTATCAATCTCAATAATAGCTACATAGTCATTAATAGCTTTGCTGTGCTCCTCTAGTTTAGTGAATAACCCTGCTCTTTTATATAACAAGTTTAGTTTATCATCAGAATTTTTTAGATCGGCACTTATTGTTTGCACAAGTTCCAGTATTTCTTTTTTCTCCATATCCATTATTCATTTACTCTCTCTCCGAAATCTAATAGCCTTTAGATATCCTTAGCATTGTAATTTCAACATCTCCGTTTTCGGGATGGATTGTAATCCAGTTATTGTCTTCGGCAAACCATTTGTACTGGTTACCAACTCTAATTATATAATCGTTAAAATCTTCATCTTCGTTAACCTGAACAACAAAACCGCCATTTTTACTTTTATCACTCCCATAGCTAAATATTATTTTAACAGGTTTCCCTGATAAGTTTTTAGCTTTTATAAATATGTAGTTACTTTTTCTAACACTTATTTTAACAGGTTCAAATGTGAATTTATCCGTAGCACCAAGCATAAGAGTGGTGGAACTGTTGATTACATCAACTATGGAATTTTCTTCAATATACCTGCTTATTTTATTAATCATCTCAGCAGGATAGGTTTCGTCGGGTTTGATATTTTCAGCTTTTTTAAATGCTACAATTGCTTTGTCATAAATTTTCGAAGCATATAATTTATCGGCATTTGCTATTGCAACATTGTACTCGGCAGATAATACTTTTAATCTTTCAGCTATAAACCCATTACATTCTTCAATTTTTTGCTGTGGGTATTTTTCGCTTGGTTTAATACTTTTTGCAAGCTGAAACTTAATAACTGCTTCTTCATAATTACCTTGTTCAAAGAAATTATTACCATCAACAATTGATTGTGTATATCGTTGTTCCTTTTCTGCTTCTAGTTTTTCCAATGCATTGGAGATATCTAATAGCCTCTTTTTTGGATAACTTTGATCGTTACGAAGTGACCTGGCTTTTTCAAATTCAACTTGAGCTAGCTCAAAACTACCATTGTCAAAAAGCTTATCACCTTTTTCAATGGCTGTTTCATATGCTAGTTTCCGATCATTTTCTTTTTTAATATTTATCTGAATGGTTTCAACATCCAGTTTTTTTTGTTTTGCAGACTGGTCATTGGGAATTATTACAAGAGCTTCATCATATTTAATTATGGCCAATGCATATTCCTCCTTTTGTTTGTACGAATCTCCCTCGGTAATCAGGTCGTCAAATTGCTGTTTTATTTCGGCCTGATTCTCTTTCAATACAATTAAACTGTCAATTTTTTCAATCTCCAGTTGTGGCATATTTTCACTTGGCTTCAACTCTAATGCATTAAGGTACGACAATCGTGCTTCAGGAAGTTTGTCCCTGCTAAATTGCCTGACTGCAATTATGATTAGCTCATTATATTTTTCATCGATTTGCTTTTGTTTTGCGGCATTTGCTAAAAATACTGTAATGGCATCAATTTTTGTTTGAGGATAACTTTCCATTGATTTTATAGCCTGGGCTGCTCGGTATTTTTTTGTTGCGAGCTCAAAATTGCCACTGGCATATAGTTTGTCAGCCTGCTGAATCAAATCGTTATATTCCTTATCTAGTTTATTTTTTGCAGCATTTTCAACTTGTATATTTCCAATTATTACTAATTGTGTTTGTGGATATTCATCTTCTGGTTTAACCTCCAAAGCAGTTTCGTATTTCCCTTTTGCAATATTGTACATCCCAGCATTAAAAGAACTGTCAGCACTTGTTATCATTATCCCGTAATTTGCCTCAAATGCTTTTCGTTGTCCTACAAAAAAGGCATCAATTTCGGCTAGTTTTGTCTTCGGGTAATCCTCACTAGGCTTTAAATTTGAGGCAAGATTAAATTCAGCAAGAGCTAAAGAGTACTCTTTAATACTAAACAGACTATCTCCAAGATTTACATATAATATATAATTGTTATCTAGATCTTTTCTGCCCTCGGCTAGTTTTTCATCAATCCTCCCAATCATATCTATTGGATAATTTTTTTCTGGCCAAAGTGTTGCTGCTGTTTGATATTGTTGGCGTGCCGAAATAAAGTCTTTTGAGATGTATAGCTCATCTGCTTTCTCAACTTGTATATTGTATTTTTTCTGAATACTGGCAAGCGGCGAAATTTCTGCTATTTTTTTCTTAGCTAGCTCACTTTCTGGGAAAATTTTATCAGCTTCATTGTAAATTTTAACTGCTTCTACATAATTCTTTATGAGTAAATATTTTGAAGCTTCATCTAGTTTATCATTAAAAATAACCTCCCGTTGTTCGTAATCAGCTTTAAGACTATTGGTATTGCTTAACTCAGTTAAAGGACCATCTTTCCCCGGAAATATACTTGCCGCTTCTGTGAAACTCATTATGGCTTTATCATATTCCTTGTCGGCAACATAAACTTTGCCAGCTTCCATTGCTTTATTAAACGAATCAATTTTATCTTTTTCGGATGTTTGAAATGCAATAATCTCCCTCACCTTTGTTAAGGCATACTCATCATTAGGAATAATTTTTAACGCTTCATGATACTTTGAAATGGCTTTGTCAAGATCATTTTTCTCATATAGTTCATCAGCTAGGTCCACTAAGTCGTAGTATTCATCTTCAGCTGCCATTGCCGATTTCATTTGCTCAACTATCAAGCTTACCTTACTTTTGGCATATTCATCCTTGGGCTTAATTTTTAATGCTTGTTGGTAATACCCCTTGGCATTAAGCAACTCTGAATTTTTGTAATGTTTGTCACCTAGTTTAATAGCTTCGTCATATGATGTAATTTGCTGTGCAAATGTTGATGTACCCATAAAAAGCAGTACTACCAATGCTATAAACACCTTTGAAAGCCTATTTTTATTTATTTGTAAAATTGCCTTAACCATTAATAATTATTTTCTCAATTGTGTAATTTCATTAACTAATCCAACTATCTATTCATTAAACAATTAAATTATAAAATAATTGTCTAATTCACTCATTTTATCATTTCTTCACTAATAACCCCATCAGCAATAACAAGTTTTCTGTCGGCCATATTCGCTAATTCTGTATTATGAGTTACAATCACAAAAGTTTGCCCAAACTCACTACGTAGATTCAAAATTAGTTTATGAAGCTCCTGCGAAGCACCAGAGTCAAGGTTTCCCGATGGCTCATCTGCCAGAATTATTGCAGGTTTATTTATTAATGCCCTTGCAATTGCTACTCTTTGCTGCTCGCCTCCCGACATTGCATCTGGTTTATGCTCTGCACGATTGGTAAGGTCCAAATACTCCAACAATTCATAAGCCTTCTTTTCAGCTTGCTTTTTGCTTTCACCTGCAATAAAAGCAGGCATGCAAATGTTTTCCAATGCTGTAAACTCAGGCAGCAGGTGATGAAATTGAAAAATAAATCCAATTTTTTTATTTCTAAAATTAGCTAATTTTTTTCCGCTAAGTGATTTGGTGTCAATCCCATCAATACTAATATTTCCCACATCAGCCTTCTCTATGGTGCCAAGTATTTGAAGCAATGTAGACTTACCAGCACCCGATTTGCCAACGATTGAAACAATTTCACCTTTATTAATTTCCAAATTAACATCAACCAATACGTTAACGTTACCATAGGATTTTTTTATGTTGTTAGCAATAATCATAAGTGCATTTTACGGGTGCAAAGGTAAGATTAATTTAAAAGTCATTCTAAATATCGCTTTACTTTAAACTTTGTTCAAAATAATCAATTCAATAATCATAAAAGTGGTACTTTTGGGCTCCAAAATATGACATTTAATTTATTCATAATATGAACTTACACGAATATCAAGGCAAATCAATTTTAAAAGGATATGGAGTTGCTATTCCTTACGGAATTGTTGCACTATCGCCCGAAGCTGCCGTTGAAGCTGCTAAAGAAGTACAAAAGAAAACCGGTTCAGATAAATGGGCTGTAAAAGCACAAATTCATGCTGGAGGCCGCGGTAAAGGCGGTGGGGTAAAAATTGCTAAATCACTTGATGAAGTGAAATCATTTGCCAAAGAAATTCTGGGAATGATGTTAGTTACACCTCAAACAAGTAGTGAAGGAAAATTGGTTAGCAAAATAATTGTTGAGCAAAATATATATTATG
>JASFZK010000220.1:0-9760 GCA_045267845.1 Bacteroidota bacterium
GAGTCGTAAACATGCTTGGTAATAAAATCGTATTTCTGCATCTGACTTAATACAAGATTTCGCCTTTGCATCGACCGCTCTGGGTTTGAAATCGGGCTATATCTTGTTGGAGCATTCACAACCCCTGCCATTAACGCTGCTTGTTGAATATTTAACGAATCAGGTGAACAATCAAAAAAGGTTGCTGATGCCGACTTTATGCCAAATGAATTATGTCCGAAAGGAACGGTATTGAGATACATGGCTATTATTTCTTTCTTCGAATAATATCGCTCAAGTTTGAGGGCTGTTATCCATTCTTGAAACTTCCTTACCACTAACTGTGGTGTTGAAAGCCTGCCTCTGGGAAACAAGTTTTTCGCTAATTGTTGAGTAATTGTACTTCCACCACCTTTGTGATTTCCAGTTACAACACCATAAAACACCCTAAGTAAAGCTCGTTCGTCAATTCCTGAGTGCTTCTCAAACCTTATATCTTCTATGGCTACTAAAGCATTTATTAAATTTGGCGAAATATCGCGATAGCTAATATTTGATCTGTTTTCAATAAAATATGTACCCAGGAGTTCACCATCCGATGAATATACTTCGGAAGCAAGATTGCTTTTTGGATTCTCTAATTCTTCAAATGTTGGCATTTTGCCAAACCATTGATTAACAATTCCATAAAAGAAAATAACAACTATAGAAAGCATTAATATCCATAGCAACCAAAACTTTAGTAAGTAGTTGAAGATTTTTTTCTTTCCTGATTTTTCGTCTGTCATATCTTTTTATTTAGAGCCAGGTTAATAAGTGGGCGGTAATCATGACTTACTTTGTAACCATATTGGAGAATCTATAAATTCTGAATCTTAGCTCCCGTTTTCTTTTTCTTAGCTTTTATATCCAATTCTTATTCTATAACTAAACTCAAGCCAACATTTTGTATTCCCTTTAAGGTATCAACTCGCATAGCTTGCTGAATTAAAAACCTATAATCTCCAGTTAACGGAAAACGCAATCCAGATTTAAGAATAATGCGGTTTTCTTTAATTTCTCCCCATCCTTTTCCAAGCCATTTTCCTTCGTAATTTGCAAGTAAACATTCAATTGTATCTCTGCTAATGTTACCATTTGGGAACTCAGTTATTAAAAAAACGTATAAATTACTATACCTGTAATTGGTTGTGTTTCTTATATCTAACGCAAATTCATAGTTGGTTAGTGAGTCGTTAATATTAATATTAAAAGCAACGGCATTGTTCTTATACCACCCATCTTCAGGTAATGTTACATATTTATTATATACCGTATTGGTATTGCAGGATGTAAAAACTGCGCCAATAGATAATATTGCTATAAATAAACTGATTATTCTTTTCAAACTATTTGACATCTATACTTTAATAATGTTAAATATTAAAAAATATTATTTAAGACCCGATATAATTTGATTATATCTATATATAACCAGTAATATCATCAGAGTATTCATCTTTTGATGTATCGACTTGTGTATTCTGTTGAGAAAATTCTTCAAGTTCTGGAGGGAATTTCCCTTTTTTGTTCAGATTAATAATCTCCTTAACTTTATCGATGGGAATCTCCATCATATTATTTGATTCGCCTGCATATGCGTACCACATGGTTTTTTTAAAAACTTCGCTTTTAATAAAATAGGCTTTACCCTTTTTAGTTTTTAAAGGAATTGAGCTACTTGGAAACTCTTTTAGGGTTTCAATGTAATCATCAACTTCGTAATTAAGGCAACACTTAAGCTTTCCGCATTGTCCGGCTAGTTTTTGTGGGTTTAACGATAGCTGTTGAATACGTGCCGAGTTAGTTGAAACGCTACTAAAATTACTCATGTATGATGAACAACACAATTCACGGCCGCAAGGACCGATACCCCCAACTTTGGCAGCTTCTTGTCGAACACCTATCTGTTTCATCTCGATGCGTATTTTAAAAGAATCAGCCAGACTTCTTATGAGCTCTCTAAAATCAACCCTGTCATTGGCGGTATAATAAAATATAGCTTTTGTTTTATCGCCCTGATACTCAACGTCATTGATTTTCATGTTGAGGTTTAGGTTAGCCGCGAGGGATCTTGATTTTAACATGGTTGGATTTTCAAGTTTCAATATATCTAACCATTTTTCGATATCAGCAGTTCGTGCATGTCTAAAAACACGTTTAATCTCTCTTTTTTCAGGATCAACCTGCTTACGTTTCATCTGTATTCTTACTATTTCACCAGCAAGAGTAATAATTCCAATATCATGACCTGGTGATGCTTCAACAGCAACAACTTCTCCCTTTTTTAAAATTAAATCATCTGAAAAAGTAAAAAAATCCTTTCTTCCATTTTTAAATCTTACTTCAACATAATTAAATAATGTATTTGTTGAAGGGTCGGTGTAATCCGATAACCAATCATATGCGCTTAGTTTACAGCACCTTTGCTGGTTAACAAAGAGGTCGTCAGGATTGCTTCCCTTTACAGTACAGCACCCCCGTGATAAAACTATATTATTATTTTGTGAAGTATCTTCTATTATATTATCCATTAGTTCATTCTGTTCAAACATGCAAAAGTAGTGATAATGTTTGTTTGTATGGGGTGACTTGATAAATTTGGTAATTATTTGGCTTAAAGGGGAACTATGTATTTGACAAATAAATTACAAATAACAGAAGACTACAATTTACTATTATGCCCAGAATATTGACTTTAGTATTAAAAATAGTCCAAATCCTGAAATTGCTATTCCTGCTATCTTATTTACTATAACAAGAAATTTGTCATTAATTACCTTTTTTAATTTTGAGGCAGCAAATGTTTTTATGACATCGGTTAATATAACTACCGAAAGTGTCCCTGAGAAAAATAGAGTAAGCTTTAAGCTATCTGCATTAAATCGGGCAGTTATTCCAACAACAATGCTAATCCAAAATATCCATACAAATGGATTAACTGCGTTTAGTAGAAAACCTTTCCCAATATAAATTAATGGGTGAGGAGATTTTAAATCAGGGTTACCTTTTAAATCTTCAATTTCTGTTTTTTTAAGGTATGTAAATATCCCAAATATTATTAAAATAACACCTCCAATAACTCCGACAACAGTGAAATTTTCAATTCCTCCCATTAATCGGGTTGCACCAAAAACAGATAGCGTAACAATCATGAGGTCATTTATAAAAATACCAAAGGCGAGTAATAAACCTGGTATAAAACCTCGGTATAAACCGGTTTGAATTAACGCAAAAAACGCAGGGCCAAATCCAAACAGGAATGCCAACGATAACCCCAAAATTGTACCTTCAAGAAATATATTCATCGTTTAAGGCAGTACTTTATTTAGTGAATAGTTATTTTCTTTAAGATAATCTTCCCATTTTTTTATTCTAGAGTTTTTAAGTACTCTTGGAAATTTATTGGCGCTACCTTCTTTACCCGAAACCTTCATATAGTCATAAAAAACGCTAGAAGGCAATACATTAACACAAACTTGCTTAATAGCTTCCATTCTTTCTACACGGTAATCATCGTTGAGATTTTTAAGATATTTGTCAATTAATTTGGATGCATTATCACCATCAAGTTCATCATCAGTACCAATAAACCACTTATGCGCAAATAAGTTATCATGATTTACTCCGGCAACTGTAAATTCCTTAATATCTATATCAAGCTCATCTTGTAATAATTCAATTGCACGATTCATGTTTTCCAAAGATAAATGTTCGCCACAAATACTTATAAAATGACTTGTACGGCCACTTATTATTATTTCTGATTTTGCTTTGTCCACGAACCTAACAGTATCACCAAGTAAATATCGCCAGGCACCAGCATTTGTTGACATTAGGAGTGCGTAATCAACACCCTCTTCAATTTCGCCAATTGTTAAAGTTTGAGGGTTTTCTCGAAAATTACCTTCATCGTCAAAATTGCTGTTGTTAAATGGTATAAACTCGAAGTAAATTCCATTATCCAAAACTAACTCCATCCCTTGGGCCTTTGTACCGCTTTGAAAAGCGATATATCCTTCAGAAGCCAGATAGGATTCATTATAAATCATAGGCTTCGACATAAGATTCTCAAACCTTTTTAAATATGGTTTGATGGAAACTCCGCTATGAACGTAAACAGCCAGGTTTGGCCAAATATCATGGATTGTTTCTACCTTATATTCTTTAATAATACGTTCCATAAGTATTTGCACCCAGGCAGGGACTCCAACTATAATGCCTATATCCCATGATGGTGCTTTTTTAACCAGCTCGTCAAGCTTGGTGGCCCAATCAGCAGTTCGCGAAATACGTCTGCCTGGTCTGTAAAAATGCTGAAACCAAAATGGGATGTTACCAGCAGTTATTCCCGACAAATCACCTTCATAATAAGTTCCGTTGTACTGTAAGTGAGTGCTTCCTCCAATCATCAATATCCCGGTTTCGTAAAATTCTGTAGGAAAATCAACTTTTGTTGTGGATAAAAGCTGTCTTAATGATACTTGTTTAATACCAGAAAGCATATCGCTGGTAATTGGAATGTATTTACTTGATGCATCAGATGTACCTGAGCTCAGTGCAAAATATCTTACCTTGCCAGGCCATGTCACATATGATTCGCCATTTAAAGACCTGTACCACCATCGCTTGTAAATTGTTTGGTAGTTGTGAACAGGAACAGTTTCTTCAAATGATTTTTGAATATTACCTGAATCTAGAAGTTCAGAAAATCTGTAATGCTCACCAATAGCAGTAAATTGAGCCTTTTTTAACAACTTTGCCAGTTCCTTTTTTTGAGCAACAACAGGATTGAGCTTCAGTCTCTTTTTTTCAAGCGGCAAATTGCGTAACTCAAATGCTTTCTTAATAATACTCCCCAATATTGGCATAGTCTAATAGGTTAAGAGTCGACAAATTTATTAAAATAGTTGGAATGTGTTTTTTAACTCATAAAATACCAAATGAAATATTTTATAAAGATTAATTTCTTTACTGGATTATGTCATTTCTTGGCCTCATTACAAGTACTAACAAACAATTAATTTCGTTTAAAGGGGTGATATTGGTTTATTAACGATTATTAAGCTTGTATGTCTGAACTTTAAATTATTTTTGCGTCGAATTTATTATTAAAATCATGAATGATAGTCTGGTAATTATACCAACATATAACGAGAAGGAGAATATTGAACGAATTATTAGAAAGGTTTTTAGCCTTGATAAAGAGTTTAATGTACTGGTGGTTGAGGATAACAGTCCTGATGGAACAGCTAAAATTGTTCATAGGCTAATGGATGAGTTTAGCGATAGGTTGTTCATATTGGAAAGAAAAGGAAAACTTGGTTTAGGCACAGCTTATATTGCTGGATTTAAATATGGTTTGGACAATGAATATGATTACATTTTTGAGATGGATGCCGACTTTTCTCATAATCCAAATGATTTAATAAAGCTGTATAATGCTGCGGCAATTGACGGAGCTGATGCGGTTATAGGTTCGCGTTACATTAAAGGGGTTAATGTTGTAAATTGGCCCATGGGCAGGGTGCTAATGTCATATTATGCATCGACGTATGTGCGAATTGTAACCGGACTGAAAATAATGGACACTACCGCTGGATTTATGTGTTGGACCAGAGAAGTACTGGAAACCATTAATTTTGATACCATTAAATTTGTGGGATATGCCTTTCAAATTGAGATGAAATATACTGCTGTTAAACTTGGGTTTAAGGTGGTTGAAGAGCCTATTATTTTTACTGATAGGACAGAGGGTACATCCAAAATGAACAAAGGCATTTTTAGAGAAGCAATTTTTGGTATTCTGGATTTAAGATTCCGAAATATTGTTGGGAAGATTAAACCGATAAAAACGTTTTAACAATATATTATGAGTTCTGAGAAAAAAGTTATTTCCGGAGCAACAATAGTTAATGAAAACTCAATAGCTATTGGCGATGTTTTTTTAGTTGACGATATTATTGAAAACATTGTTTTGCAAAATGATGGAGTAATTGCTGATTACACAGGGTTTGAGGTGATTAATGCCAAAGGATTACATCTTTTCCCAGGTGTAATTGATGATCAAGTTCACTTTCGTGACCCTGGGTTAACTTACAAAGGAGATATTTATACCGAAAGTAAAGCTGCTGTAGCTGGTGGTATTACTAGCTTTATGGATATGCCAAATACGATTCCTAATTGCTTAACGCAAGAATTGCTAGAGGAAAAATATCAATATGCAGCATCCGTTTCTTTTGCAAATTATAGTTTTTATATGGGTGCTTCAAACGATAACCTTGACGAGATCGTAAAAACTAATCCAAAAAATATTTGCGGTATAAAAGTTTTCATGGGGTCGTCAACAGGGAATATGTTGGTTGATAGTGAAGAAGCATTATCTGCAATATTTTCATCATCGCCCACTTTAGTGGCTGTGCATTGTGAAGATGAAGATACAGTTGTACGTAATAACACACGTTATTTTGACGAATATGGAGAGGATGCACCAACAAGTATTCATCCAAAAATAAGATCTGCAGAAGCTTGCTATTTATCATCTGCGAAAGCTGTGGCACTTGCAAAGAAATTTGGAACACGATTACATGTATTGCATTTAACAACTGCAAAGGAAATGAGTTTGTTTGAAAACGACATTGCACTATCAGATAAAAAAATTACAGCAGAAGTATGTGTGCATCACCTTTGGTTTTCGGATAAAGACTACGATAGGAAGGGGAATTTCATAAAATGGAATCCTGCAATAAAATCCTCTCAAGACCAAGAAGCGTTGTTGGCAGCTGTGTTGAGCAATAAAATTGATGTTATTGCCACCGACCATGCCCCCCACACACTAGAAGAAAAAGAGAGGCCATATTTTAAAGCACCCGCGGGAGGACCAATGGTTCAACACTCATTAACTGCCATGTTGGAATTTTATCACCAAGGTAAATTTACACTTGAAAAGGTTGTTGAAAAAATGTGTCATAATCCTGCTATTTTATTCAACATAAATAATCGGGGATATGTAAAAAAAGGGTACAAAGCCGATTTAGTACTCGTTGATTTGAACAGTAGCTGGGAAGTTAAAAAAGATAATATATTGTATAAATGTGGCTGGTCGCCCATGGAGGGTGAAACTTTTACATCAAGAGTTATATCAACATTTGTAAATGGAAATTGTGTTTATAATGAAGGTGTTTTTGATGAAAATACTAAAGGAGAAAGATTAACATTTAATAGATAAATTTAATGAACAAAATAGTTTTAGTTTTAATGATTGCTGTTTTTTTTACAGCATGTGGTGGTGACTCAAGTAGTAATCCTGAGAGAACTGATATTATCAGTAGTTATGCAAATGGCCAACCACAAATGGAGCGCGATTTTAAAATGAATGATGGAAAACGTTTAGCCGTTTATGAAAGAGAATACTATGAAGATGGTAACTTATTAAAAGAAGGCCCGTTAAGCATTAACGAAAAACGTGATGGTTTATGGAAATCATATTACCGTGATGGCGTGTTGTGGAGCGAAGGTGAATATAACAACGGTGTTCGTGAAGGAAAAACAGTAACCTATTTTGCAAATGGCAAAAAATACTATGAAGGCCAGTTTGTGAAAGCACAAAAATCAGGTCTTTGGAAGTTTTACAATGAGGATGGCGAGTTTGTTAATGAAACAATTTACGACACCAAGAATAAAACAGCAATTACAATTGACAAATAGAGTTTAGAGTTAATTTGTAATTCCAATATAAACAGGGAGGTGATCACTAAAACCTCCATAATACCTGCCTGCAGCTGTTCGTGATGGACGAGCAGGCCCTTCTTTTGGTTGATATAGCATCCAATCTTGTGTATAAACTGATTGTTGTTGTGAATTAACTTTTAGTCCGTTTATGCCTGTTAACATAGCTGTTGAAACTATTATTTGGTCAAACATATCCCAACTTTTATAGTATAACGATCCTTCACCATTCTTGAATTGTGTTAGCGAAAGATTGTATAGTGTTTTGTTAGATGGTTTACTTACTACTTCCTTTGCTTGTAGTGCTTCGGAAATACTTAGGTCGGTTGGGTTGTCATTTAAATCACCAGCAATTAATATATTAGCATTTGGATGAAGGTTTAAAATAGAATCAGTGATTCGTTTAATTGTTTTTGCAATTTGAATTCGGTTAGGCTCGGTTTTTTCTTGGCCGCCCCATCTAGATACCCAATGATTTATAAAAACATGTAAAGTATCTAAATTATTTATTACACCTTTTGAATACAAAATATCGCGTGTTTTTAAACCTGGATTATCTGTAAAAACAGGCTTTATATAAACTGCTTTTATGGGGCTATAAATTTTCGGATTGTATAAAAGTGCCACATCAATTCCGCGGCCATCTGGGCTATCTTTATGAATAATGTTGTAACCAGCTTTTTGTAAACTTGTATGATTAATCAGAGCCTCCAACACGTCAATATTTTCAACTTCACATAAGCCAAATAGAGCTGGGAAACCAGTAGTGTCAATTCCTTTCATCACTCTTGATAAATTATCTAATTTATGATCAAAGCGCTCAGAATTCCAGGGAATTTTACTTTCAGGTAAGTATTTTTCATCCGAAATATTTGGATCATCAATGGTGTCAAATAGATTTTCTACATTGTAAAAGGCAAATGTAAATGATGATGTGGCTTTATTATTAGAACAAGATGCCAGTGTTAAAACAATAGCAAGGGCAACAATAGTATTGGAAATTAATTTTCTCATGGGTTAAGTTTTTAAAAGTCTTTAAGCTTTGAAATGGTTCTTCTGTCCTTTTTCGTGGGTCTGCCAATACCTCTATCACGTTTTTCAGTGTTGAGCTGTTTCATCATTTCTAATTTTTCGTACTCTTCAACTGGGGTAAGATCTTCAAGAAGCTCATGAACAAATTTAGCAGCTACTCTATTTTTAACTACCTTAATAATTTTAACTTTTCGCTTTATGTGCTGTAATTGGATTTCAATTATTTCATCAACTTTTACATCTCGAGATGCTTTGGCATTTTGACTTCCGATTTTAACTTTCCCGCCTTTACATGCTTCAGATGCTTGCGACCGAGTTTTAAATAACCGAACTGCCCAAAGCCATTTATCAATTCTTACAGTATCCAATTTTTTTAGTGTTTGTTATGCTATTTAGTGCTCCTAAGAAAACTCCATGTTTTTCAAATGGCTTTAAGAAGGCGTCAAGAACAAGGCTTGCGAAGTATTTAGAATCCAAGAGTTTACTTTTGTAAATGACTGGTTCGAAATGCAAGTGTAACGAAGTTATTGACATTTTCTTAAAGTCACTATTTAGCTCTGAAATATATCTGAATAGGAACACCGGTAAAGTCATAATGATCTCTAATGGTATTTTCTAAAAACCTACGATATGAGTCTTTAACATCGTCAGGTAGATTACAGAAAAACGCAAACCTAGGAGTTTCGGTTTTAAGCTGCATAATATATTTGATTCTTATATATCTACCACGAGAACCCATTGGAGGTGGATTGTTTTCAATAATTGGTAACAATAAGTCGTTAAGCTTTGAAGTTGCAATTTGCATTGACCGTCTTTTAAATACTTCGGCTGCAACCTCTAGGGTTTTATATATTCGTTGCTTTTCGATTACAGATGTAAATACAATTGGTACATCGTTAAAAGGAGCAATTTGAGCCTTAATATCTTTTTCAAACTTTAAGTGAGTATTGGTTTCTTTATCAACAAGATCCCATTTATTAAC
>JASFZK010000221.1:0-3601 GCA_045267845.1 Bacteroidota bacterium
ATTCAGCGACTTCTGCTTTTTGAGTTTGTGCTTTTTGAAAATACTCAATTGATAATTGCTTCAGCTTCGCTTTATTTGTTATTGTTTGAGCATAGCTAACCTTAATTACAGAAATGAGTAAAAAGAATAGTATGACATTTTTCATCTGTTGAAAATTTGCTTTTATCAATTTGGTTGTACCCAAAGGCTTCTCAAAAATAATTAATTCCTACTAACTAACAAAAAAAGTTAGTCTGTTTTTCGAATCGTAGAGTTTGTTTATCAACTTTTAAATCATAAAGTAGCGTAAACATTCAATAATCATATTCCAAACTGAGTGTTAGTATTAGGACATAAAGACACTAACTTCAGTTGCAATACTGTGGACATAAAAAAACCGCTCAAAGCAACTAAGTTGCTCCTGAACGGTTTTACTGATTAGCAATTGATGAGATTTATCTTTCAAAAACCATATATCAAATTATTACTAATGGGGGGGGTAAATGTTGCAAATTAAGCTACTCCACATTTACCTTCGCCACATTTGCTTTCTGCTTTCTTTTCAGTTTTAGATTCTTTCTTTTCAGCTTTACCTTCTTTTTTCTCAGCTCCACCACATTTTCCTTCACCACATTTACCTTCTTCGGTTGTTGCAGTTTTAGCAGCACCTGTTTTCTCTACTTTGGCTTCTTTTTTAGTTTCTTTTTCAGCTCCGCCACATTTGCCTTCGCCGCATTTACCTTCGCCGCATTTGTTATCTTCAACTACGCCATAAACAGCAATTACTGCAATTGCAGAATTCTCAACTAACTCACTTACAATGCTATTATCATTTGTAACGATTTGGTTAGCTTGAATATCAAGTGTTGAAAATGTTACGAATAAACCAGCTAGTATAGCTACTGTTAATACACTTAAACTTTTAATTTTCTTTGTCATGATTCTAATTTTTAATTTTTTTAAATAATTTTATTTGTACGTTGTTGAATGGTTTGTCGGAACTAAATTGTATTCCTTACAAAAAACATCGAAAAAAATAATTTTATTTTATTTCAAATATTTATGATGGTAGAAAGCGGTATGGATTGAAGTGGTAGATTGTTGAAATACTGATGTGATTTTTGTAAGTAAAACGAGGCTGACCGAAGGAAGACACGGGATTACTTTACAAAAATACAATCAGTATGAAACAACAACAAGCGTAAAGCCAGGTAGCCTGCCGCAATAACTATGAAGGCAGGATAACTGCCAAAAATAATCAATGAAATAACAATAACTAGCTATTAACCTTCGATTTAATGAAATCGAAAAACAACCTTACACCAACACCGGTACCACCTATGGGGCGATAACTACTTGCCTTGGATAAAAATGCAGGTGCGGCAATATCAAGATGGATGTACGGATAATTAGTAAAATGCTCCAGAAATTTAGCAGCTGTGATTGCTCCGGCTTCGGCACCGCCAATGTTCTTCATATCAGCAATTTCGGACTTAATTTGCTCAGCATACTCATCCCACATGGGAAACTCCACAATACGCTCATGAACATACCTACCCGACTGGGTTAGCTGATCGAACTCAAGCTCCGAATCGACCTTCATGCCTACCATTGCCTGAGGCCCAATAGCCCTAGCCGCTGACCCAGTAAGAGTTGCAATATCAATTACAAGCTCAGGCTTATATTTTTTGGCATAACTAAGTGCATCGGCAAGTATCATGCGACCTTCGGCATCGGTATTCAGCACCTCAACCGTACTACCATCGTGCATCGTAACAACATCGCCGGGGGTATAGGCATTTCCATCGGGACGGTTGTCGGTTGCTGGGATTAAAGCAATTACATGAACCGGCAAATTAGATTTTGCTATGGCGTACATTGCGCCCATTACTGCAGCAGCTCCAGCCATATCACATTTCATAGTATCCATAGAATTTGATGGCTTTAAACTAAGTCCACCTGTATCGTATACAACACCCTTACCAACAAAAACATATGGTTTTTTATTTGTGTAATTTTTTGGCTTCCAAGTCATAATAGTGAAAGTTGGGGGATCGATGCTTCCACGATTTACGGCAAGCAAACCACCCATTTTTATGCTTTCAATTTTCTTTTTATCAAAAACCTCCACCGTAGCGCCTGATTGTTTACCCAACTCCTTTGCTTCATCAGCTAGTTGAACAGCCGTCATGAACGAATCCGGCTCATTTACATAGTCTCTTGAATAACATACGGCTTCGTTTACGATTTGAAAATCATTAACTTCCACATCAGTTATAAGTGACGAATAAATTTCAATCTTTTTTAAACTATTGGGTTTATTATTGTCGCCAGTTTTATATTTTAAAAACTGATAATTACCGAGCACCATACCTTCAGTAAATGCAATTACTTCTTCCTTGCTACAGTTAACAGCATTAATAATTACCTTTTCAATTTTAGCTTTATTTACCAGTGCAAGGGTGCTGTTCCCGGCTTTTCGGTACGATTCTAGCTTTTTACATTTGGTGCCTTTTGTATCGCCGTAAACAATGAAACAACGATTTTTAAACTTGTTAACTTCAATTATATCATTTTTTGCTCTATGTTCTTTTTTAACATACTCCAGTTCAAGTTCATTAAGTACCAAACTTGTGAGATCGGTATTAGCTTTAATCAAACTTATTGTATCAGCAGCAGTGTGCTTTCTAAGGGCTTTTTGTACAATGGTATTCATCAACTTCGAATTTTAGATTTTTGCAAATATAGTTATTACAGTGATATATGGTTGATTTTGATACAGGGCAAACCCATACTTATTAGAAAAGCCACTAATGCACGAATATAATTTATTAAAACACAATATTATTAGTGATATATCTTCAATATTCCATTAACAAAGAGAATACATATGTGCACCCACCTGCCAAAATGAAATGGCGGCCAGGTTTGTGGCAAAGAATCACACAAGTAAAAGTAATAGTTTGTCCTGTGTTTTAATACCCTTTTCAACATTTGAAAAATAACAATATTTTTATTTAAGAAAGTCCAAGTTATACCACCTTGTTTGCCACAATACTTGAGTCAATTATATTTAATTAAAATGTAGTGTTAATTCAACACTACAACCTTTTGGGAATATTTTGCATTGTTAGTTATAATATTTAAAAAATATATACCTCTTTTGAGATTACTTATTCTAGGCTTACTTGTATTATAATACTGAAGATTAATAACCGATTCATATTGTACACGCATATTTAAATCACATATGCTCAAATAAATATCCGAGTCGAGTTCCGATGCTGAAATATTCACACTAAATGAACCATTGTTGGGGTTTGGATAAACATTTAATATTAATTCTTGCGCCTCTTTAATTTCAACAATAATATTAGGGTCATATTGCGCAGTTTTAAGTATCCAATCATTCGGGTCCAACTCAACATTTATTACTTCATCATCAAAATTAAAAGCAAAACTCTGAAATATTGAATTGTTGAATACCTCAACAATTGTATCAGTTCCATCAGCAAATTCAACTTTTATTTCCATGGGCATTGTAAAATAATCTCTCCAACCCAAACTTTCTTGTATTTGCAGAATTGTAATTTCCAGTTCACCCAATTGCTCATCATATAAA
>JASFZK010000222.1:0-7875 GCA_045267845.1 Bacteroidota bacterium
GATATCGCAAAGCACTCGCTGGCTGGTTATACTTGCCTTATTTTTTCGAATAATAAAAAACAAATTGAGCGGCTTTACACAATATTTGAGGATTTGCAAGCAGACATTTCTGAGCGTGCAAGAGCTGGGTTTACACCTGTTTATCAAAGCTTAAGTGAAGGTTTTATTGACGAGGATAATAAGCTTCTTTGTTATACCGATCATCAATTATTTAATAGATATCACAGGTTTAAACTTCGTGAAGGATTTGGACGAAAGGAAGCCGTCTCAATTAAAGAACTTTATAATCTTAATCCAGGAGATTTTGTTACCCACATTGATCATGGAGTTGGACGATTTGACGGACTCCAGATAATTGATAATAATGGCAAAAAACAGGAGGCAATACGATTAATTTATAAAAATAACGATATCCTGTATATTAGCATTCACTCCTTACATCGAATTTCTAAATATGTTGGTAAAGATGGTACACCGCCAAGGCTTAATAAGTTAGGAACTAAAACATGGGTTAAGCTAAAAAACAAAACCAAGAGTAGGGTTAAAGATATTGCACGCGATTTAATAAAACTGTATGCCCAGCGTAAGGAGTCGAAGGGAATACAATATTCGCCTGATACTTATCTTCAAAATGAACTCGAAGCCTCTTTCATTTACGAAGATACACCTGATCAGTTAAAGGCTACCATCGATATCAAAAAAGATATGGAGGCATCTTTTCCAATGGATCGGTTAATATGTGGAGATGTTGGTTTTGGCAAAACCGAGATAGCAATTCGAGCTGCATTTAAGGCTGTTGCCGAAAGTAAGCAAGTGGCAATACTGGTTCCAACTACCATATTGGCATTACAACATTTTAATACTATTAGTGATAGGCTTAAAGAATTTCCGGTAACAGTTGATTATTTAAATCGCTTTAGGAGTGCAAAACAGCAAAAGGAAACGCTTCAAAAACTTAAAGAAGGTAAGGTAGATATTCTTATTGGCACACATCGGTTGCTGAGTAAAGATATTGAGTTTAAGGATCTTGGATTGTTTGTTATAGATGAAGAACAAAAATTTGGTGTTGCAGCTAAAGAAAAACTTAAACAGTTTAGAGCAAATGTTGACACACTTACATTAACAGCTACTCCAATTCCGCGAACATTACAGTTTTCGTTAATGGGAGCTCGCGACTTAAGTATAATTAATACAGCACCTCCAAATAGGCAGCCAATTCAAACCGAGATCAGGTCTTTTGGTGCTGAAATAATAAGTGATGCCATTAATTATGAAGTATCCAGAGGAGGACAAGTATTTTTTGTACACAATAGGGTGCAAAATATTATGGATGTACATGATATGTTGGTGAAATTTGTACCCGGAATACGCATTGCCATAGGTCATGGGCAAATGGAAGGTAAACAGCTTGAAAAAGTAATGCTTGATTTTATTGATGGTGATTACGATGTGCTCCTTGCCACAACAATAATTGAATCTGGCTTAGACATCCCCAATGCAAATACCATAATAATTAATGATGCCCAAAATTTTGGGTTGAGTGATTTACACCAACTTAGGGGTAGGGTAGGGCGCTCTAATAAACAGGCATTTTGTTATTTGTTATCGCCACCACTTTCTACTTTAACCAATGAGGCACGTAAAAGGCTTAAGGCAATTGAGGAGCACGGCGATCTTGGTAGTGGCTTTAATATTGCCATGCGTGATTTGGATATCCGTGGTGCCGGAAACATCCTAGGTGGTGAGCAGAGTGGTTTTATTTCAGATATTGGTTATGAGATGTATCAGAAAATTTTAGATGAAGCTATTGTTGAATTAAAAGAAAGTGAATTTGCCGAGCTATATAATAGTGAGCAGAAGGAAGATGATTTTGCTGGTGATTGTCAGATGGAAACCGATATGGAAATACGCATTCCTGATGATTATATCGCAAATATCACCGAAAGGTTAAGCTTATACAAAGAGTTGGACAACATAAGTGAAGAAGCCGAAATTGAGAAATTTATTAAAAAACTTACAGATCGTTTCGGACCACTCCCATCACAAACAGTTTCGCTTATTAATACTGTGAGATTAAGATGGTTGGCCAGAAAAATTGGCTTTGTTAAATTGTACCTGAAATACAATCGCATGACTGGTTACTTTACAGGAAGTCACGATTCACCATTTTTCCAATCTGACAAGTTTGGAAACGCACTTGAATTTATTCAAAAAAATCCGACAGCTGCGGTTATGAAGGAAATTAAAGGAAGCTTAACCCTTAGGTTTGAAAATGTTGGCTCTGTTGAAAAAGCAATTGGGTTGTTAAATGGAGTTGTCGGGGATTAGAATTATAAGATTTCAAATTAAACTAATTGTATACTTACTATCAATAACCGTATAAATCATACTATTAAAGATAATAGGATGATTATAAGAACGATGTGTTGTAATGATATTGACACTGTTATAAAATATGGCAATTCATATGGCTTTTTAAGGTTTTAATAATTAAGCTTGCAGAAATCAAATTTTCACCTGGACTTCTAATCTTTCGAATTCTAATTGTGATATAATAGCATGACCCCGTGAATGAACTGAGTAAACAGAAATGAGTATGTTAATGGGTTCCTTCAGCTTAGAAAATCAGACCCCACAACCATGATAATATACCCCATATAGCCTGGGCTGCTAGAATAATAAGACCAAGTATAATTGCAACAACCCACCATAGAATCCATAATATTTTCAATGCGAGCCATACAATAAATGTAATTATTATTGATATTCCGGTTGCATTTAATAATGCCCAGGTGGCCAAGAATATGATTGAAAACACCAGTGTAAATATTATTCCTGTAATCACTCGGATAATAGTAGACGGAACATAATGGCCGAAATTTTTAACCGTTGATTTAGCTGATTTAAAAGCTAGATAAATAATAAATACAGAAAATAGTGTTTGTGACCAGGCGTGGTATGGATACAGAAAATTCTCTGGATTGTTAATGAAGGAAATATATTCAAATACATAATTTACTTCAGAGAAATAAGTGTAAGCAACAAAACCACCGAAGAACATTGTCAGCAAGAAGGCAATTACAGCACCTAATCCATAGGATTGCTTCAGTTTTTCTTTTACAGAGGATAAAGCAGTCACCACCTTTTCTTTAATCTCGAAAACATCCATCTTCATCGACTTTGTAAGAAGGCGGGAAGAACGTGAAAACAAGTAAAACCGGAAAGCCGAAATACCTTTTCTCCAATAGCTGAAAGCTAACTCGGCTATGGGACTAAGCCCGGGAATAACTTGATACTCACTACCTGTAAACGCCATTACGTACTCTTTCCCTTTAAACTGATATCGTAATTCCCAGGTGTCGATACAAGAAATATCCAGTTGTTGGAATTGCATTCTGTGGATATCGGTTTCATCATTATTGGCTTCATCAATGAAATTATTGATGGTGGAATTCAGATGATGTCCTTCAGGTAACTGATTCTTTTCTAGTTTGTCTGCTCTTCGAGAAGAAACAACTTTTGATTCATAATTGGGAAACTCTTCCAGAAACTCTGGGAAGTTTTTATAAATATCGCTCTGGATTAAGCAGAGCTCTTTGTCAGTATATTCCAGTTCACGTTCGACATAGAAATGATGCATCAGTTGGTTTTTTCCATCACATACTGGGCAAACAACACGACCAGTACCAAGGCAGGGAGGACACTGTATTTCTCCCCTGCCCCTACATCGGTCGCAGGTTACTTTTCCATCACCACCACAAGGTTTACATGTCAAACGCCCTGTTTGGCCACAAGGTATACAGGCTTCACTCACAGGGACATAAGAGGTTTTAGTGGTATAATGGCCCCCATTTCCGTCCGAGTTTTGTACCCATACCTCTTTAGTTTGTGCAACGTCTTTTCGTTTATAACCATTACCTCCGCAATTGCCGCACTGATAGTCTCCTAAGCCACCACACGAATCACATTGCACCTTTCTAGCCCCTCGGCAATCAGGGCAGGTAATTTTTTTATGGCCGTGGCATGTGTTACAAGTCATCCAGCCCTTGGCATCGCAGTGGTGACAGTCTGTTACGTATTGTGAACCATCCACATAATATTTCTTTGTACTGTCTTTAAATTTCTTTAGCACTTTAAGGTGCATATCCCATGAATCGAAATCAGACAGTTTATGATACTTTCTCGGTGGTATTGTTTGCCCGGTGAAAGGTTCATGATCTTTGTGTTTGGAACGCTCCTCATACTGGCTTCTTAAACGGACAGGGTAGGCTGGTTTGTACCAAATGCTTTTGACTGTAATTTTGTTGCCAAGATTTTTAAAGGGATGGTGTGGGATTCCATTGGCCCAGTCGTTAATGCTTTGCTTAAGTGCAGCCTCTAATTCTTTGTCCCCACTTACATTCTTTTCGTATATATATATTTCACTCATTATCTTCGGTTTTTAAAGATGATACAATTAAAGATTTTAAATGGGTTCATTACCATCATCTTCCAGGGGGGCATCTGCTATATTTTCATCTGCCTGCGGGTTTTCTTCAACCTGTTCGTCAGGTATGGCGTTTGGATAATTTGTAGGTTTTTCGGCATCCATTAACCATGGTCGTACAAAAAGTGTCTTAATAGACAAAATGACTATCACAATCAGAAATAGGATTAAAAACCATGGCAGAAATATTGACATGGCCATGGAGGGACTTTTGTTTGCCTGAACAAAAACATGGGCCGCCTGATATCCGTATACCCGCCAGAAATTATGATCAAGCGTGTCTGCGTTAAGTAAACTATCCACTGCTATACGGTTGAGCTTGTAGGCTTCTTTTACTTGCGCAATGCCAATACCTTTAAAGGCTTTTAGAAGTGGTGATTTGCCAATTGAGTTAATTGAATCAACCGTATAAATCTCCTCAAGAGTTATAGTTCTTGTTTTATGACGATCAATAGAAAGTGTGTCTTCGCTATTTGCAAACAGGCTCAAGCTAAAGATAATTACTATCATTAAGGGAGTAAATCTTTTCATAAATATATGGTTTTTGTGAAAAGGAGGTCGCCCAACGGTACATCGCCTTGGGCGATCAAAATAGAGTTCCTAAAAATACAAAAACTCTATAACAATTGCTTGTATTTTAAAAAGTTAGAAACATTCTAAATAAGGAGCCTTTGAAATTAACAGTCTGTATAGTTGTAGATATGTAAAGATAATTGCTCCTCTACTATTAATTTGTCATTTATTCCTTCCAATGTCTATGCCTTCTCAATAATTAAAAATTTCATCTTATGAAATATTTGAGAACCGTATTTTGAATTTATAATAGTCAAGATATATCTGTAAATCTTATTTTTTGTGTACTTTAATTAATTTTATTCTTTAGTTCAATCTGGGCGTAGCCGCGGCACCTCATCATCATTACTAACTATTTTTCTTTTCCTTCTACGGGTTATTTTAGGTCGTTTTCTTTTTTTTGTTTCAGATGTTTTTGATTTAAAGCTAGTTGTTGGGTTGTCTTTTTGTTCATCTTCCCACTGATAAAGTTCAGTTTTAAACTCTCGCATGCCTCCGCCTAATATTGAAGCTGCAGTTTCATCTTCCTTTTCATCCTCAACATATCTTTTATTTTTTCTAGATGAGAAGAAAAGAAATTTGACAACTTTATATATGAGATAAATCACTGCAATAAATACAATTATGGATAAAGTTATTATTGTAAGGTTAGCCATAAACAAACTCAAAATACCATAAGCAGCAATCCTTATGGGAGCATAAATACCATGCATTCTAAAGCTTTCGATGCTTATCAAAATAAAAAGGGCAACATAAAGAAGAACAATAATATTCATGAAGTTAACGAAGTTGCCTGATGTAACTAATCCAAAAATACCTTTGTCTTGTAAAAAGCTAAATGAAAAATAGGAGCTTACGGCAGATCTACTTTTCAATCCTGCAATAAAAATTAACACCGAAATAAATGAGGCTGTTTTAAGTGCCCACCAGTTTCTTTTAAAATAATTATCATGCCCAAGTATAATCGCATAATAGTATTCAGGAATAACTCCGAAGGAAAATGGAATGCGGTAGTACCATTGAAATCCAGGGTAACTGGAATTATTTTTTTGTGAAAAGTAATCATCTAGCCTAGTAACGCCCATAAGGCCATACCTTAAAGATACTGCTAACATAAAAACTGAAACACATAGAAGAAGAATGTTAATTATAAAACTCATTATTTTATTGTTAGTATTTTTTTAAATTTAAGGATCATATAAATCAAGAATAATAATACAAATGTTGCTATCACGAGTAGCCCGCCAAGCATTCCGGTATAAAAATATAGTATCATCATGATTGACATTAAAACAAGTCTGATTATACCTGATTTTAATTCGTAATTTTTTAAAGTAATCAATGCGTTAAATACTATTAAGATTATGAATAATCCAAAAATGGCGTATTTTAAATAGTCCCAATTTAATTCCGATTGTTCACTTAATTGAGCTGGTTTGAAGATGAAAATAATAACTAATAAAAGCCCAGTTACAAAAGATGAAATTAATAGGCTCTTACCATAATTTTCGCCTTTGTGGTTACTATTTTTTAGTTTGAAATTTGATTCAAAAAGATAGAAGTATTTTACACCAGTTAATAATAGTATCATCCATAAAAATAGTATGGCGTAATGATACCATTCAGTAAAAGTTAAATAATCTAATAATTTCATATTGTTTATTTTTAACCTAAACCCATAAATACAAACTCATACCCTTCAACTCTAAATCCAATATTCCCTATGCACTTTGCAATACCTGGCTTAGTAGTGTAATTGTAAATATCATGAGCAAAAACCAACCGATAACCCCTTCGATTATGGAAAGATACATGGCAATTCGTTCATCCGATTCGGGCAATGAGCCAAAACCAATTACTACAAAACTGTTGATACTCATAATAAGTGAATTAACGAACTTAACTATTAATACATAAACTACAAATACAATGGAAATTGTCATTATTAATAAGCCTCGCCAAAATTTTTCACCAACGCTTTTAAAATCACTCCATTTTTTTGGTTGAAAATTGAAAACCCCAATCAAATTTGGCACTAGTTTGTATCTAAACTTACCTAAGAAAATTAAGGGATCGCCAAATAATTTAAGTATGCGAGGCATCTTCTTTCCGCCATGTTCATATTCTTCTAAAAATTCTTTTACATCTTTAACGTCATTGTCCTGTGCGTGTTCTTTTTTTTCCAGGATCTCAGTGATGGAGTTGTCTGAAGTAATGTAATCTGAAAAAATATTAAATTGTCTCAAATAATATTTAAAATTCATCCCATCCCATCCCGAAAAGGTAAGCATGTATAAAAAGGTAAATATCAATAAAACCCACATGGATTGTATTATTGATTTCCCCGGATTTGTAGCATAATCTGAGAAGAATCGTAAAAACACATTCAATTTATAGTTTATTAAATTATTGAATGTTGGATTCACCTTTTGGATAAACGCTTGTTTTCGAGTTTCGATGTTCTTAATCTCAACATATGACCCATTTGCAGAAGTAATGTCACCTCTATCATGGTATAGAATATTAAATTTACTGTATGCACTTATGAGATCGCTATACATTAAATTATTGGAAAGCTGTTTGTCGGATTTTGCCTGATAAGGAATAACCAGATTAGATTCATTTGTGTAAAATATGGCAAATTTTTCACCCGATAAATTATACCATGATACATTTGTATTTTTCTCTGGAAAGTCAAAATTTAATATCCCAATATAATTATCTATGGTTAGCGAATCCATAAGAAGTGCTTTTTCAACTTCGGCTCCACTCAGGTTGATGGTTTGTAATTTATCCGATACCATGGTTAGCTCTCC
>JASFZK010000223.1:0-6506 GCA_045267845.1 Bacteroidota bacterium
CAACAATAATAATTGATATTAGAAATAATTACGATTATGCACGTAGTCACATTGCTTCCGCAAAAAATATTTCAGCAGTTGAACTATTAAGCAAGGATAATATTAGGTGGTTGAAGGAGTTAAAGAAATCGAATACTACTGTTATAATATATGGTGATACTCCACTTCAGGGCAATGGTCCATGGATGGTACTGCAACAATTGGGATTCGATAATATCACATTTTTAGAGGGCGGTTTTGATTATTATGTTGCTTACAAAAATGCCGAAGAGAATTCATTGTATATCGATCTATTTGAAGCAGGATACCCAAAATACGATTATGCTGAGGTAGCAAAACCACGTACAATTGGAGCTGATAATGAAGATAAGATTCCCGCTAAAAAACATACTGTTGTTAGGCGTAAAAAGAAATCTGCTGCAATCGCTGGTGGATGTTAATAGAAAAATTCCTGATTACATTTTAACAATCTTCTTACTCAAAACTTTACCATTTGATTTAATGCTTACCACATAAACTCCTGCCGGTAAGTTGGTGATGTTGATAATGTTTTGTTTGTTGGTTACTCCCTTACTTGTAAGCACCTCAGCCCCAATAATATTTTTTATTGAAATAGTGAAGCTGGTTGTTTGAACTGTTTTGTACATTACGTTAATTGTAGATTGAGCCGGATTTGGAATAACTGAAAAGTGAATTTCATTTGCATCAGGCTTATTATCAATACCAACTATAATTGGGGAAATATAATGTTGTACAATGCCAGATGGACCCCATCCGTTACTTGGTGCTAACGGACAACCAACTAGTACGTCAGTATATTCATCGTTATTAAAATCACCAGAAGCGACATCAAAAGCACGTAGTAAGCTATTTTTAAGAACAAAATCTATTTTATCTTTATTTTCTTCACTTCCTGAAAAAATAAATAGTCCGAATTGGTTTGATCCGCCATAAGCTATTATATCAGACTTCCCTTTTTCTGAGAAATCCTTTATGTATTCAATATAACTCACTAGATAAGTAATTGAAGTATCTGATAAGTAAATATCTATCTCATTATCAAAAGAAGGTCCTCCTTCGTATATATAGATATTATGGTCATTATAGTTCCATTGTGCAATATCAGGGTATCCATCATTCGTAAAGTCGCCTTCTATTTTTGGAGTACGAAGCCCAAAAATTCTGCCTTCAGAAATAGGGTTATGTAAAAATACATCTTCATAAAAATTGTAATTAGGTCCTCCATAATAAACTAATGACTTACCTGTTCCCATGTCTTGTGCACCTAAGGTAAGGTCACTAAACCCATCATTGTTAATATCACCACAGCTAGTTACTGGATTACCAAAATTTGAACCATGTAAATATAATGATGTGTGCAATACTGTACTTGGGTATATGGGGAATTGGTCATTACCAAAATACATAAATGTTCCTGGGATACCTTTTGCATATCCTCCACCAAGAACCAAATCATTATAGCCATCATTATTATAATCACCAGGTATACCTAACGTTTGTCCAAACCCGGTAAAAACTTCCCTTCCATCAAGAATGGCATGTGCATCATTCCATTTAAGAGTATCAGGCATATTAGGCCCACCAAAAAAAACATAAACTTCTTCTACTTCATTTATCAGAGATTGAGAGAATGATATTTGATAGGATGAATGACCGTGCGATACAACAATATCAATCCAGTCATCATCATTTAGATCTCCAAATACCATATCATAGCATTCAGTTGAAGGATACTGTGGAAGTACAATTTGTTTATCTACATCATAGTCTAATATTTCACCCCCATAATAAATATTAATGAATTTCCCTTCAGAAGCCAGTATGGCCCAATCTTCAAAACCATCCTTATTAATATCACCAGCGTTTTTAATTTTATAACCAAAGTTAGTTTCTTCATATCGTTCAAACTTTGGTGATCCAAAAATAATAGGTGATGTAAAGCTAGGTGAGTTACTTCCAGTATATATTACCATTCCAATTGTGTCATATTGTTTGGATTCATTAAAACTCCAGTAATTAAATATTAGATCACTAATACTATCACCATTATAATCAAATATATTTAATATTTGCGGGGTTGTGAAACTTGGTGATGGTGAGTAAGGTATTGCTAATTTACTCGATTCGATACTGTAAATAACCTCATCAAAACCTTGATCTGCTATTGAGGGGTTTCCGTAATAAATAATAATAGAATCAACAGCAACCTTTGAATACCAATCATCAGCTCCATCGTTATTAAAATCGCCAGCATTATATATTAATCGATTTTTATTAGATATTTCTATTTCAATAGGGCTATCAAAGTAATTTGGAGCCTCTTTGTTGCCAAATGCAGTTTCTATGTTGAGACCACCTTCTGCATAATAAATATGACAGATATCAAGTTCACCATCACCATTAATATCAGATAATGCGTTTGTGAAGTGAGTACTTGGTTCATGAATAGGTGCATTAGATTTATAATTCTCCCTTGTAAATTCGGTTGTTAGACTGTCATAAACAAACCATGCATATTTGTAGTACCCACTCGAAAATGCAACCATGAGCAATTCTTCTTCATTGTCATTGTCATAATCATAGAAATGAAATAAATTGTCAACGAAACCTGGCGACATGAAATCAACCTCTAGGACTCTATACGATTCAAACTCGATGGAGAAAATAAAATGGCCTAAATAATAATTTTTATTTCCCACAATAAAATCCTGAATGCCATCGCCAGTTATATCATCAACGAAAAATACAAAATCCATGTCTTCAGGTAAAATAATATTCAACGAATCAAAACCACTGCCTTGGGAATTTCCTAGTAGGATAGTTTGCCCTATGACATCAATCATATCCTTGTAACCATCACCATTATAATCACCTATTCCATGTATGCGTGCATTTCTAATAACAGTTGATAGTTGAGGTTGAGAAATATCTGTGATGATAGCTGATTTCGGAATTTTATCATTGGGATCTTCTGTGGTTTCATCCCATGCATAACCAAATACAGTAAAATCGCACAAACCGTCTCCATTAATATCTCCAATTGGTTGTGAATTTTTTAAAGGAAAATTAATGCTACCAAGAGGGGTGTAGTTTTCAGGTATGATTTCACCTACCGCATATACAGTATCAGGCTGCGCATTTATTTGATAACTTGATTGAAATAGTACAATAATCACAATGGAAATACGTGAAATTAATTTCACAGGAAATACTTGCTTCATCTGTTTAGGTTTTAAGGAAACCCAAATTTAAAAATAAATACGGAGAAACTTAAAGCTAATTTTGTTTTTTGTTATTAAAAATACTGATGAGATAAGATACAAACCTGTTATCCCGTATTTGAAATACCCTCAAGGCGATTAATATCAATTATTTTTAGGGTTTTACCATCCATCGAAATTATTTTATCTTTCTTAAACTCTGATAATGTTCGTATGGTGTTTTCTGTAGTCATGGAAATAAGTTCGCCAATTTCACGTCGGGTTATTGGCATTCTAAATTCACGAGAATGATATACAGTATTAGATAAAAACAGTAAGAAATAGGCAATACGCCCTTTAACTTGCCTCTGGCTTATTTCAAATTGGCCATCAATAATTTCATCAGAAATACTACTAATTCTATTTAGTACTCGTAAAGCAAATGAGCTATTTGTTGTTATTAACCTTTGCAATGAAGGAAGCTCAATGTCACAAACTTTTGTTTCTTCTATGGCCGTAATTGAATATTTGTATTCAGAATTCGAAAAAATACTCAGTAAATTAATAAAATCTCCAGGCTTATTGATGCTTAAAATATGCTCCTTACCCTTTCTGTCGGTTTTATAAAGCTTTATTAATCCACTTCGTAGATATAAAAATGAATTTATGGGTTCTCCTTCAGCACGAATAATCTCACCTCTATCATAGCGGTATTCCTTTCTGGATTTGTTAATAAGCAGATAATCAGAGCTATTAAGGCCATCAAACAACAACTTTCGATAGGCGCACAAGTGACAAGAATCTATTTCGTTAATTGGTTTCATTATAAATTACTGTTTTTGGTCGATTTAATGATATATATCATATATCTATATATCTATATGTTTAATTATAGATATACATTTGTGGCTCCAAAGTTAGTGAAATTAATGTTGTAACAAAATATATTTAGATGAAAAGATTATTGATTCTAGGTGCAGGTACTGCAGGCACCATGATGGCAAATAAATTGCGTAAGACATTTGCCCGTAGTGAGTGGGATATAACAATTGTAGACCAATACAAAACGCACTATTATCAGCCAGGGTTTTTATTCATTCCGTTCGGGATGTATACAAGAAATGATGTGATTAAACCAAAGAATGACTTTTTCCCGGTTGGTGTAAACGTGATTTATTCGGAGATTAATAAAATTGAGGCTGAAAATAATAAAGTAATGCTTAATAGTGGTGTTACTTTAAAGTACGATTATTTACTAATTGCCACAGGAACACGTACGGCTCCCGAAGAAACTGAAGGACTTTTAGGTAAACTTTGGTATAAAGAAATATTTGATTTTTACACCATTGAGGGTGCAGTTGCATTGGCAAACTTTTTTAAAACCTGGAAAGGTGGTAAATTAGTAATAAATATTGCCGAATTACCATACAAATGCCCAGTTGCTCCTCTAGAGTTTGCATTTTTTGCTGATGCATTTTTTACCGAAAGAGGTATGCGCGATAAAGTTGAGATAACTTATGTTACACCATTGCCCGGTGCATTTACAAAACCTCGTGCCACAAAAATGCTTGGCGACTTGCTTGAGCAAAAAAATATAAATATCGTTCCTGATTACAATATTAGCGAAGTTGATAATGATAGAAAGGTGATAATAGATTATGGTGGAAAAGAAATACCATTTGATTGCCTTGTTTCCATACCAACAAATCTTGGTGCTGATGTAATTGAAAGCAGCGGATTAGGTGATGATATGAACTTTGTTAAAACAGACAAGCACACTCTGCAACAGGTTGATTTTCCAAATATATTTGTTATTGGTGATGCAGCTAATATACCAACATCAAAAGCGGGTAGTGTTGCTCATTTTGCAGCTGAAATTGTTGAAGAAAACCTGCTTTGTGTTATTGAAGGAAGAGAATTAACTGCAAGTTTTGATGGGCATGCTAACTGTTATATTGAAACAGGATATGGAAAAGGAACATTAATCGACTTTAACTATGATACAGAACCACTACCTGGTTCATTCCCATTTCCTGGAATTGGACCCTTTGGTTTGCTTAAGGTTACCAGAATGAACCATTATGGTAAGTTATTATTTAGATGGATATACTGGCATATATTATTAAAAGGAAAAGAAATGCCAATTGATTCGGAAATGCAAATGGCAGGTAAAAAACTTTAATGCTCAAAAACGAGTTTGTAAATTTAAAGTGCGAGGTACTATTTTGTGAATTATATAATTACAGAACTTTGGACTTTCAAGTTTAAAAATTCAATAAAAGAAAAGATATGGATAATAATAATATTCAAGAGCAGATAAATGAAATAAACCGAAAGCTCGATATTGTGTTGGACGAAATTATTGCTCAAAAGCAAACAAGACAGTCCATAGAAGACTTAACATCTGATTTAACAATTATAAGTAAAGATGTTTTTGCTTCAACCGTAACCGAACTTGATAACGCTGGAGTAGAAGTTGATGGAGAAGCTGTTAAGCTTTTGGTACTTAAGTTAATAAGAAATATTGATACAATTACCGACCTTTTTGATATGCTCGAAAGCGGTAAGGATTTACTTTCTGACTTAACACCAATAATTCAACAAGTTGGCCTCGATAGTATTCATTTAATGAATGATTTTGAGAAGAAAGGATACTTTGAATTTGTTAGTCAGTCAATAAAAATACTTGATAATGTTGTAACGCATTTTTCGGGTGATGACTTGCAATTACTTGCCGACAATGTTGTAACCATCCTGGAAACAGTTAAAACTATGACACAACCAGATATGCTTAAGGCTATTAATAGTGCATTAATTGTTTATAAAAACATTGATATGGATAATATTGAAGAATATTCATTATTCAAAGCTTTCCGTGCAATGAATTCTAAAGAAATGAAGAGAGGAATAGGGTTTATGATAACATTCCTTAAAAATATATCAGACGAAACAAATAAACCAAAGTATCAAAAATAATTTTTAAATAATATTAAAACAAATAGTTATGTCAACAAAAACAATTGCCGGAGTTGAAGTACATGTAGACGATGAGGGATACATGAAAGAAATATCACAATGGACTAAAGAAATTGGTACTGAAATTGCTAAAGAAGAAGGAATTGAATTAACAGATGTACATTTCGAACTTATAGCTTTTATAAGAGATAAAGTATCTAAAGGTGAAGGTCTAACCATCAGAGGAATTGGTAAATCAGGAGTTGTTAATGCCAAAGAGTTTTATGGCTTATTCCCAGGTGCTCCTCTTAAAAAAGCAACTAAAATATC
>JASFZK010000224.1:0-6070 GCA_045267845.1 Bacteroidota bacterium
GGAGCAACCGGTGTTCACCAAGCTGTTACAATTTGGCAGCAGCTAACAGGTAAAGCTGGTAAAGCACAAATTAATATCTCTGATGATCGTCCTTATGGTATGAGCATAAATATGGGCGGTGATGATGTTACTGTTGTGGCAGTTGTTTACAAAAAGGGATAAATCATGACTATTCACTAAGCCCACTATCATCGTTATACTTGCCGAAAAAATACTCATTTACAGAGGTAAATTCCGTTTTTTTCGACTTCACAAGCCTTGATAGTGAACTTATTGAATTAGTCAGATTACAATAGAATAAACTTCAGTTTAATCCTTATTGAAATGAAGTTTTTTTAAAGAATTTTTATAAGTAGAGGAAGTGAATTACAATCTTATTTCAAATTTCTCTTCTCCAATTAATTTATTGAATAGGAGTACTTGTATTGAGTATTTACCGGGTTGTTTGGTGCCATAAGAAATTGAGCTGACAAGGGTTGATGTTGAGTCAGTTGATGGAAGGTTAATTCGTTTCCGATAGATGGTTTCTCCATTTTCATTGTTCCATTTTATGCTAAATTTTAGTTCTCGATCTCCATAGCCAAAGCGATTATTAATATCAATTATGGCTCTAATATTTCGGTTTTTCTTGATTTTGAAAACGGATCCTTCACCAATTAATTTTCCTGATTTCTTACTTTTTTTCCTGTAAAGTGTGATTTGTGCCTTTATTTCGTCACCCTTCAGAGGTGTGATTATTTCTTCAGGTAATAGCGCAAACTTCTTTTCGGCAATCAGCTCACGATGTAAATACACTTTTAAAGTATAATTGCCCGATTGTCGTAAATCTGGCGAAATTGATATGGAACTTTTTAAAATGGTTGTTGTATCATTTGGTAGTAGATTAATTTGTTTTCGATGAAATGACTTTCCGTTTTCGCCAAGCCAATCTAAATGAAATACTAATTCATGACTGTTATTAGCATTTCTATTTTCAATATTCACCATTGTTCTCAGGTATCTTTTTTCTTTGATTATAAAAGTAGTTCCTTCTCCAATTTTTTTACCAGTCTCCTTGCTAATTTTTCTGAAAAAGGTAATTTTAGCAACTATGCCTTTAGCATTAAGTGCTGGATAAATAACTGTTGAATCCTCACTGGTAATAGGTGTTTCAATGCGGCTAGAACATCTTGGAAAGATTAATATTACAAGTAAAATTGTTAATATACTTATTGTTGGGAAATTAAATTTTTTATACAATAAAATAATTCCACACACATTGATAATAATCATGATTTTCGATGGAAACTTTTTGAGGGTTTTTATGAAGTTATTTGTGTGCATTATAATTTGGTTAATTACAGAATTATTAGTTTACCTGTGGCTAAAACTTGTTTTTCGCTTACAACTTTTATAAAATAGTAACCACTTGATAAATTTCCTTTTTCAAGTTTAACTTTATTTGTTTTACAATCGTTTATTGTACGCATTAAATCTCCTGTAATATCAAATATTTTTATTGTGTAATTTTCATTACTGGGGTTATCAAATTCTAAAATTGTACTTTGTGAAGTAGGGTTTGGATATATTTTTAAAGGTACTGTACTATAATTATCATCGCTTATGGAAGGGTTATCGTAAATAATACTAGTTAATTGATGAAATATATTATTTGTAATTTGATAATGTTTGTACTGAGTGGCATATGACAGAATACCAAAAGAATAATATTCTGAGTTATTTGTATAAAACAACGAACTACCACTTTGGCCAGGTATTCCGTAAGCATTTGGGCTATTAATTCCCAAAAATGAGTCAACAATATCAATTAACCCGTAGTTATAATACAATGTATCGCCATTGTATATTTTAGTAGGGTCGTTTGGATTTGGGGCAGCCGGATAACTTAATTTATGAAACACCTTATCTGAAAAGTAACTTGTGTCGGAACTAAAAGCCATACCTGCCCAGCCTATTTGCTGTCCGATGGGTTCGTTTAGTTTTAACAATGCTATATCATCGAATGAAGAATGATTATAATACGATTTGAAAACATAATATTTCTCAACTGTACTTTGTGGAAATGTAGGTTGGAAATCGCCATTATCGTAGGCTGGTGCAATTAGAATGCTATCGTATAGCCAGTTTGAGTTTGTTCTATCCTGTACGCAGTGTGCGGCTGTTAAAACAAAATTTTCACCAATCATAATACCAGAACACCCCTGAGACAAAGAGTTGTTATTCCACCCAAATATTTTAACCGCAGTTCTAATGGGATATTTTGTAACATCATAGAATAGTTCTGCCCTAACAATATCGCTAAAATTAGAGCCTACTAGTAGGTTTGATGTAGGAGGCGTTAAACTTAATGAAACCTGATTTCCGAGACTTCCAACTGAATAAGAAGAGTTATCAAATAATAATGAAGTATCATAATCAACAGGAAAAATTTCATTTATCGTTTTACTCGAAACATCATAAACAACAATAGTGTCTTGTGCATTCATCACATTATTGAATTGTAACCACACTATGACAATTAAAGATAATACAATCGTTCTCATATATTGTTTCCCGTTTTTATATTATTTGATACCCTGTGATACATAAGTATTTACTACATCATTTGGATAAAATAGTTGTTGCTATTACGTTTAAATTTGTAAAACCATTGGCACAATGGAATCATAATAATAAACAAAACTAAGGCACCAATGAGCGATGTTAGCACTCCACCTTCACGATAAAATAAATCAAACCGTTTAACGAATACCCCCAATATTGCAAGATGTACAATGTAAAAGAAAAGGGGTACTTTACCTGGAATACTTAGTATGTTAAGTGCTTTTGGGGCTACCTTACCAATGGCAATAAATATTCCAACACCACCTACCACTGCTGCAAACGACCACAAACTCATAAATAGGCTTGGTGGGTATTTCTGATCCAGAAAAAATGAATAAGAACCAAAATCAGAAAAAGAAAAAGTATTACCCCATTCACGCCCCAATCGTATTGTGATAGCAATTAGAAATACTATCAACGAAATACCGATACTCATGTAAATCTTCTTATTCTCAGTTTTCCATTCACTCAACCATCCATTTGCCATAACCGAACCAAGAGTTGCAAGAGCAAACCAAGGGAGTACGGGGTATTTATTAAAAGTACCTGAATCAATAAATGTTTGCATGATAACGCGCTCCCACATTATCTGTGGATCGTATGGTATTTTTAATAAAAAAGGATGTATTATTAAAATAGCAAGAGCTATAATAAGTTGTATTTGCCATCGCATTTTTACAATTAAAGTAAGTAATATCATGGAAAAACCTATGCTCGAAATTATTCCGAAATGCCAAGGGTTGAAATGACTAAAGCCTCCCCATGATGAATTAACCCACGTCATTTGTACAAAAACAAGGAATATACCACGCTGTATTAAGTGCCACTGTGCTGTTAGACTTGGTATTCCTTTTTCGATTCGTTTGTGATACGACCACCACACCATTGCTCCTGACATCATTAAAAATCCGGGAGCACATAAATACCCCATATATCTGAGTGCAAACTGACTCCACGATGAGAAAAGGGGGTTGAATGGATCCAGTTGATTCCAAATGGAATTGAAATAGTACGAACTATGTCCAACAAGCATCAGTATACCTACTAAACCACGAAACTGATCTATGTACTCAAATCTTTGTTTTGGGAGTTGTATGTTAGTTGTTGGTTCTTTTCGCATTTATGAAAGTTACTACAAAGTTTAGTTTGGTGATAAATTTTATTTTTAGTCTGGCATTGAAACAATAATTAACCCGTCATCTTCATCTGCCACATAAATATATTTGTCATCAATATCTAATCCTAATGCATATTCCATTTCAACTAATCCCAATAGTACAGGATTAGTTATATCTGTTACATCAATAATTTGAAGGCCGCCTGTTTCGGCAGTTAAATAAACTTTATTATTGTTGTATACCAATTCTTTGGCATAGCCTCTACCATCATAACTTCCCACAATATGGACGTTTGTCGAATCAGAAAAATCAATTATTTGTAATCCTGATGTACCACATGCCATTAGCGCAATTGAACTGTTATCCATAACTGTAACAGCCTCAGCATAACCTGGCGTATCACCTTGTCCGGCCAAAGGGTAATTTGCAAAACCTTCTTGAAAATCACTAATATTAAATATGGACAATCCCATTTCGCCACAGGCTACTAATAAATAGTTACTATCAGCTGTATTTGCAATACCTTGTGCATAACCTGATGTTGACATTCCGCCACGAATATCGGGCTGAACAGGATAACTAATTTTTGCAATTTTAACCCCTTGCTCACTAATGGCGGTGAACAAATAATCACCCATTACGTGTAAATTCTTAGCTGGTTTCATTGATAAGTTTGATGCCGTAACCCTTGGAATTTCAGGAATAGCAACACTAATAGCTGTTACACCGAATGATCCGGCACCAATATATATAACACTATCTTTCATGGCAATTTTAGTCGAATAACCCCTAACCCCTTCACTTGTAGTAGAAATGCTAATGGGGTTGTAAGGATCAGAAACGTTAGCTATCATTAGGCCACCTTCACCTTGTGCTATATAGCAAAGATCATCTTTTTTAAGCACATCCTGAGCAAAGGCGCTTGTTTGAAAATGACTAATAATTTTATAACCACCATCTCCTATGGGGTTTAATGATTCGGGAGTTGTGGGTTTGCCACAACTTACAATTAAAAACAATACTGTTATTAGAACTATAAGTGATTTGAATATTTTCATTCTATATATTTTTTAATATTTAATTTTATAGGTTAATTCAACTCCAATATGGTATTGACTATAATCTTTTTCGTTGGATACATACCACTTGTTAATTAAGGCTTTGGTATCAGAATCACGAAGATATAAACGATAATATGCTGATAGTCTAAATGCTTTACTCAAACTAATTTTGTATGCTGCATACACTCTGTAATTATGATCTACTCTTCCTGTATGTAGTGGATCAACAAGAGGAGGGTATTCTGAGGAGTAATATCGCAATAGTAGTCCAAAATTCACATCAAAATGGTTACTGCGATTATCTATACGAGGCAAATACCAAATAAAACCAAGTGAAAATCTATCTTCCACAAAAGTAGCATCTGGCCCCAATGAAGTTTCGGGGGTTTCAATTGCCGAATTGTACCCTTTTGCATCGGATGTAACAAAATGATAGCTGGCTTTTAAACGAAATTTTCTATGAAGTGGTTGATATAGTTTGATACCATAAATTAGATCTTTACTATCAAATGGTGTGAAATATTTATTATGATAATATCTTGCATAATGCAATGAAAGAGTGATACGAGTATTTTTTAAGTAAGTATTTTGAAGAGTTAACCCAAAATAATCTTTTGAAAACACATATGGCTTAAAGGTTTCAGGTGTGAAACCATATTCGGTAACCCATTGCCGGTCTCTAAAATGACGCACATAAAAATATGGGATGTAGCTGTAAGAAAATTTAAGACTTGCATGTTTTGTAAAGTATTGCTGAAATCCAATTGCAAAATAATCCCAACTTTTAATATCATTTACGATGTATGATCTGCGACTTATTTCTCCGTTAACTTTTGATTTCAATTTATCAAAAATTTGAAAAGTATAAGACATTTTTAAGGATGTAGTTATTATTAAATCATCATAAGTTTTAATATGGAATCTTCCTTCATCCTCACCATTCATGAATCGTGTTAAATATTTGTCAGAATATTTAAGGATGTTATTATCGTAGGTTGATGCAAGTACAAATTTGATTTCAAAATCTTGCGGTTTTTTCTTCTTTTTCTTTTTTGCATAGATGGAGTTTGGGACCATAAAAAATAACATAATTAAAATAATCATGCCTATTTTGTATGGAAATAAATAATGGTAGTTACTAATTTTTATCATCTATTTAAAGATTTATTAATTTTAGTTATTTAATATTCAACAATCAACAATCAACAATCAACAATCAACAATCAACAATCAACAATCAACAATCAACAATCAACAATCAACAATCAACAATCAACAATCAACAAT
>JASFZK010000225.1:0-11160 GCA_045267845.1 Bacteroidota bacterium
ATTTCTAACCACTTAGGAGTAACTTTTATTAATAAGTAATTATCACCCTTATTTGGGTAATAATCTTTCCATTCCTCTTTCCAGTATTTTTCCTTTTTTTCTGAGTCATTTACAAGTTGTGCCGTTCCACTAATTACAACATATCCTTGTGATTTAGCATCAAAATAATAAAGAGTAACGGTGGGATCTTTCTTAATTTGTTCTACTTTTCTACTATTGGAATTTGTACCAAACCAAACAGTAAAATCATTTTCTGGAATAAATGGATCCATTGTTCTTGCTCGTGGTTTGCCTTCATCATCCAAAGTAATTAATGCGCAAGTACCTGCATCTATAATTATTTCTCTGGCAGCCATATGCATTTTGGTATCATATTCTTGGCAATTTGCATTTGTGGGTATAAACCATAATACTAAAAGCGTTAAATACATTGATTTAAAAATGGTCTTCATCATTGCTTTATATTTTACTTAATCACTGGATTTATTACTCTTTATTTTTGGATTTTTTTGTAGGTAATATACTATTTCTCCACCATCAACAATATCACTATGTTTTAATATGTTTCCAAAAAGTTCCTTTCCATTTATTTCTATTTTGCCAACGTACACATTGCTTGGGCTTTGGTTCACTGTTTTTATAACAAGCGATTTACCATTATCGAGCTGCAAAATTGCTTTTTCAATTAATGGACTACCAATTGCATATTCATCAGAGGCAGGAGTTACTGGATAAAACCCCAGTGCACTAAAAATATACCATGCGCTCATTTGTCCAGCATCATCGTTTCCGCACAAGCCATCTTCCTTGTTACTGTACATTGTATTCATTATCATTCTTACACGTTCCTGAGTTTTCCAGGGCTGATTAGTCCAGTTATATAAATAAGGGATATGATGCCCCGGCTCATTACCATGAACGTAATTCCCTATAATACCATCTCGAGTTATGTCTTCATTTTTCTCTATATATTTATCCTCAATGGGAGTAGTAAATATTTTATCAAGGTGAGCTGAGAATTTATCTTTCCCACCCATAATGGATATCATATTGTTGATATTGTGAGGTACATATAAGCCATAATTCCAGGCATTACCTTCGATAAATCCTTGGCCATGCGTATTTAAAGGGTCAAACTCCTTACGCCATGTGCCATCATATAATTTTGGACGCATATATTGGCTTACCGAATCAAATACATTGATATAATTTTTAGAGCGATCAATGTATTTGTTAAAAACCTGCTGGTTACCTATTTTTTTAGCTAACTGAGCTATGCACCAATCATCATAGGCATATTCAAGAGTTTTGGATACTGAAGAAGAACTTAAGTCTTCGGGTACAAAACCTAATGATATATAGCTACCCAAACCATCATAGTACGATAAAGTAGATGAGTTTTCACAAGCCTTAAGAGCTCTTAATGGATTAACATCAGTTGTGCCTTTGATAAACGCATCCGAAATCACAGAAACAGAATGGTAACCAATCATACACCAATTTTCGTTTGCATAATGACTCCACACTGGCAACATATTATGAACACTTTGGTCGTGGTGTGCAAGCATAGATTTTATCATGTCATTATTACGTTGTGGTTGAATAATATTATACAATGGGTGTAATGCTCTGTAAGTATCCCAAAGTGAAAAAATGGTGTAGTTTATAAAGTTTTCAGAAAGGTGGATATTTTGATCTAAACCACGATAATAACCATCAACATCTTCGTATATAATTGGGGATAACATAGTGTGATACAGTGCAGTATAGAAAGTAATTTTGTTTTTTTCAAGAGGGGTTTCTATAATGATTTTTGAAAGTTCAGTATTCCATTTTTGTTGAGTTTCTTGCACTACTCGTTCAAAATTCCAATGTGGTATTTCAACAGATAAATTTTTCAATGCACTAGATATGCTAACTGAAGAAAGTGCAAACTTAATTTTGATTATTTCATCTTTTTCAGTTTTAAAATCAAAATAAGTGCGAATACTTTTTCCTGCTATCTCTGGAAAATTTTCATCTTCATTAAACTTTCTGTAAAAGCCGTTGTATACTACATCCTCATAACGTTTAAATCCATATTTGTAAAATGCTTTGCTAAATTGCATAGCAAAATACACTGTCTTAGTTCTAGCCCAACCATTGGTTTGCCTGTATCCGGTGATAAGTGAATCATTTTCGACCCGAATAAAAGTCCAAACGTTTTTTTCATCATAATTATAGATATTCGAAATCAAATCCAAAATAATGTGTGCACTATCAGATTTAGGGAATGTATATTTGTGAAACCCAACCCTCTCGGTTGCTGTTAATTCAGCTTCAATACCATAGTCATCTAAAGTAACTTTATAATATCCTGGTTCAGCAAGTTCATTTTCATGTAAAAATTGAGAATGATATCCAGTACTGAGAATCTTTGCATCACCCGGTTCGAGTTTCAAAATACCTGTTGTAGGCATAATCAAAAAATCACCTAAATCAGAATGACCTGTACCACTAAAATGAGTATGACTAAATCCAAAAATAGTTGTGTCGTCATACTGATAGCCTGAACAATACCGATACGTATCCTTATTGTATTTCCCATCCTTAAACATAGGTTGTTGATTAGTTTCAGGACTTAATTGTACCATACCAAAGGGTGCGGTGGCACCAGGGTAAGTATGGCCCATATTTTTAGTGCCTACAAATGGGTTTACATATTTAACAAGATTTATTTTGTGCTCATCATTTTTCTTTTTTACACAACCCGAGATAACAGCAGAAAATAATATTATTAAGAAATATATGTTTATTGTTCTCATAGTACTTAGGTAAGGAAAAACGTTTCCATTTACTCTACAAATAGTTCTCTTTAAAAAGATAGAGCAAACAATAGATTGGAGCATTTTACAAAAAATATGTTATTAAAGAATATGTTCATTAGTTTTAAATTGCATCAGTTTCTCAATTTCTTCAATTTCAATGGGGATATCCTCCATTAAATCAATGGGAGAGCTGTTTGTTACCAGAATATTATTTTCAATTCTAATGCCAATATTTTCTTCAAGAATGTATAAGCCAGGCTCACATGTTAGCACCATACCAGCTTTTAATTGTTGGTCTTTATCGCCAACATCGTGTACATCTAATCCTAGAAAGTGGGCAGTACCATGCATATAATATTTTTTGAATGCTGGATTTTCTTTGTCTTGGTTTTTAATATCTTCATTTGTAATTAGCCCGAGTTTAATCATCTGCTGTTCCATCATAGTATTAACTTTACTGTTAATTTTATTGATGGTAGTACCAGATACATATAACTTTTTCGCTCTTTTGAAAACACTTAATACAGCATTATAACACTCTTTTTGTCTTGCAGTAAAAATACCATTAACGGGGATTGTGCGACTCATATCTGCAGAATAATTAGCATACTCTGCACCAAAATCAAACAATACCAGATCACCGTCTTTACATATTTTGTCATTTTCTATATAGTGAAGAATACAAGCATTTTTGCCAGAAGCAATAATTGGTGCATAACCATGTCCGTTTGCTCGGTTGGTTGTAAAAACATGCTCAATTTCTGCTTGAATTTCAAACTCAAATTTATTTGGTACTATAGTTGCAAGTACTCTTTTAAATGCTTTATTGGTTATGTCACAAGCGTTTCGCAAAAGCTTCACTTCCTCATTGGATTTTATTAATCGTAATTTTGTAAGTAATGGTGCCGACTTATGATAGTTATGTTTTGGGTACTCTTTTTTGAGTTCTTCGCCAAGTCGGTGATCTCTGTCCTTAACATCTGGATCAAACTTGTCGTATTCGTTGCTGTTTAAATAAATGTCTTTGGTTGAGGATAATACATCTTTAAGGGTGTTTTCAAATTCTTCTAACCACTCAATTTGCTCAATTCCAGAAATCTCATGAGCTTCTTTTTTTGTGTATTTATGACCTTCCCATATCGCGATATGTTCGTTTGTTTTAAGTGTAAAAAGTATTTCTTTATGACTATTAGTCTTAATATCAGGTACAAATAGTAATATACTTTTTTCCTGATCAATACCACTTAGGTAGAAAAAGTCTGATTGTTGTCTGAATGGAAAATATTGATCACCATTACGTGGTTGCTGATCGTTAGAATGAAAAATAGCTACCGAATTTTTAGGGAGAAGATTGACAAAACGTTTCCTGTTTTCAATAAAAAGTTCACTGTTAATGGGTAGATATCTCATAATGTGTTTTTCTCAATTATGAGCAAATATAATAAATCTAAAAAATGAAAGATGTGATACGAAGTATTAGGCAATTGGTACTATCAAACAAAAAGTACTCCCTTTTCCTTCAATACTTTTAACTGTTAATTTTGCATTGATGATTTTGGCATATTCTTTTGTTAGTAATAATCCCATTCCTGTACTTTTTTCACCAGCCGTGCCAGGACGATTAAAGTCAGAATTCATGTCAAAGATTTTAGAAATTTTGTCTTTAGGAATGCCAATACCATCATCAATAACACATACATGTATTTGATTATCGATGGTATCAGATTTTACGGTTATGCTTCCATTTTGAGGAGTGAACTTAATGGCATTATTTACTAGATTTTGAATAATGTGCGAAAAAAGCAATTCATCGCTATTAATTTCTAATTTGGCGGGTACGTCTAATGTAAGTTGTTGATCCTTCGCAACTATTTGTGCCATCAGCAAATCAGTTGTTTCTTTAATTTTAGTATTAATATTAATGATCTCAGGTTTAGACTTAATCAATCCTTGTTGAGTTTTAGCCCAACTAAGGATGTCTTCGAGCAGGTTATATGTTTTTTTGGATGAAGAAAATAGTAATTGTAGCATGTTGCGTTTTTCTTCATCACTTATTTGTTCCCACTCATCATTTATTAGTCCAAGCATTCCTAGTAATCCGTTAAAAGGGCTTTTAAGGTCATGACTTAAGATTGAAAAAAACTTGTCTTTTGAAATATTCAGCTCTTTTAATTGTTCTTGCTGGGTAACTAATGTTTCATTGGTTACGGTTAATTCTTCATTTAAAATCTTTAAATCTTCATGTTTACCGGATAGCAGTTTGTGAAGATGTTTAACTCTTGTTCGGTTAAGATAAAGCATAAATAGTAATATCAGAAGAGCAAGTACAGTAGCTATTGAAAGCCACATCATTTTACTTTTTATTTCATTTTCTTCAACTAAATCTTGGTTATTAAGTTTTTCTTGTTCCATGAACTTTTCAAATTCAAGAATGGCTATTTCATTTTCAGCATTGATTTTTTTAAGGCTATCAGAAACAGTTTTGAAATCAACATAATATTGTCGAGATTGTTTAAAATTGCCTTCAATGCTATCTAGTAGAGAGAGTTTATGCAAGGCAACCACTTTATAGTGTAAAATTCCTAGTTTATTAACCATGTCAAGTCCGGTATTCAAATAATGCCGGGCCTCTATATAGTCCTTGTTTTTAATATGATAAACACCAATATTAATTAATAAGGCCGCTTTGCGGTCAGGAAAGCTATTTATTAATGTATCTGAAATTGCTTTTTGGTAGTAACTATTTACTGAGTCTAATTCGTTCATTTCCAGAAATGTATTTCCTGAGTTTATATTGGCCGATAATTCAATATTATTTTTGAAGTGCGGTAATGCAGTTTCAATTGCTTTTTGGTAAAAATATAGTGCGGTATCAAAATTACTTTGAAGAGAAAAATAGAGTTCGCCAATATTGATGTAATTGTTAGAAATGTTATCTACTCCTGGTATAACTTGATCTAACTCAATTGCTTTTTTGTAATTGAGAAGTGCAGGTTCAAATTTATTTAACCTAGTATATAAAATTCCAAATGCGCTATGCACATACATTAGTAATACTGAATCATGATTAATTTCAAGCTGTTCTTTAACTTTTGTTAGATTGTGTGCTGCGTCAATATAATTACCCTGATTAAGATTTAAGTTACCCAAATCGAATACTGCTTTGTTTTGAATATCTAATATATTATTTTCTTCTGCAAATAGGATAGTTTTATTAAAATATAATTTTGCACTATCAATTTCATATATATGTGAAAATAACAAAGCAATGTTGCTTAATATTACTGCTTTGTCTCTCTCAGAATCAAGATTATTGGTATATGCTAAGGCCAACTTATATTGTTTGAGAGCATCATCAAGATTATTAGTTATCCAGTAAATAATACCCTGTAGGTTGTGTCCCTTGTTCAGTCCATATTCATAGTTTACTTTTTTAGAAAGAATGAGAATTGTGTCAATGTATTTTTGTGCACTGTCGGGGTAAATGAAAAGTAAGTTGCTACTTAATTCCAAACATTGGTTTACATGGGCAGTATCAGATTGATAGGAGTCTGGAGCTTTCGTATTTCCATAACTTACGCATTGAAAAGCCAAAATAACTACAAGAAGTAAATGTTTTAGTGGTAACATATGGGTTTATGACATTACTAATTAATGTGCAAGTTACAAAAATAATTGATTGGAATTTTGGCTCCTTGTTTTTATTGGTGCAATGTACTTGATATTCACTTCGTTTGTTGTTAGGTGGTACACGGCAGGGGGCGAAGAGGTAGATTGTTGAAATTACGAAATAGTTTTTTGTAAGTAGGAGGATGCGACCGAAGTAAGCACACGCACTACCTACAAAAACATTATCGTAATGAAACAATTATAACGTAGTACCCTGTGACCAACTTGAGCTATTTATTATAAATTGGCAATTGTAATAAGTTGTGTATTGTATTGTTTTTAGTGTACATAAGGAAGGTTGGGCAGCCGCCCTAATAGAGAAAAGGTGATATATGAGACTAATTAATAAGAAAGGGGTGTCGTAAAATTGTACTACTTTTGAAAATTAATAAACTACTATGATTTACATTACCCGCAGGGAGCGATTTAATGCGGCTCATCGACTTTTTAGGCATGATTTTACCGATGAGCGGAATATGCAAGTATTTGGGAAATGCTCAAATCCAAACTGGCATGGGCATAATTATGAGTTGTTTGTTACTGTTAAGGGTGACATTGATGAAAAAACTGGTTTTTTAGTTAACCTGAAAACTCTGAGTAAAATTATCCAACAATATGTAATTGTGAAGCTCGACCATAAAAATATTAATATTGAGGTTGACTTTATGCAAGGTAAATTGGCTTCAACGGAAAATTTGGCAGTTGGGATATGGAACGAGCTTAAGCAGCACATTGAAGCGTTAAGTGTTGAACTTCATTGTGTTAAGGTGACGGAATCGGAAAATAATTTTATTGAGTATTTTGGAGGGTAGTAGTTAGTATTTTTTATCAATAGTTTATTGTTTGGCACTTTTTTTGAGTAGTCAGTATTAGAAATTTGAAGAAGATGGAAAATCCTAAAGAATTAATAGGGTACGAGAAAATAGAAAGGTTTAATCCTGAGAATCTTAAAAAATTACAATATCATTACAAAGAGATATTAGGTTTAATTGGTGAAGATCCGAATAGGGAAGGATTGATAGATACGCCTCATAGAGTAGCAAAATCGATTCAATATTTAACACAAGGTTATGATCATAATCCTGAGGAAATACTATTGTCGGCAAAGTTTAAAGAAGATTATCGCCAAATGGTAATTGTGAAGGACATTGAAATATTTTCTATGTGTGAGCATCATATGATACCATTTATTGGTAAGGCTCACGTTGCCTATATACCAAATGGTTATATAACCGGATTGAGTAAGATTGCCAGAGTTGTTGAGGCATTTTCGAGAAGATTACAAGTACAGGAAAGGCTTACTACGCAAATTAAAGATGCTATTCAGAATACGCTAAATCCACTTGGGGTAGCTGTGGTTATTGAAGCTAGGCATCTTTGTATGGCAATGCGCGGGGTACAAAAGCAACACTCGGTAACAACTACTTCTGATTTTACCGGAGCATTTGAAAGAGCGCAAACAAGGGCTGAATTTATTAGTCTTATTTCGTCGAAGCTTTCATAAGTGTTGCAATTGATTAATGGTATAAAAATATTATGACACATTGGCTGATTGAAATTGTATTTTGAGCTTAGATGGTCATTTATACTATCATTTTCTCCTCCGAATGAAATATACATTCGAGATAATCGTTTATATCACAAATTAGAATTTAATTATGAATATTATAAATAGTAGAATAAATTATGCTGGCACAGACGAAACAATGCCTATAGCTAAAACATTTCTTGCTGGTGTTTTTTTATGGATGGGGTTAGCACTCTCAATTACCGCAATAGTATCGTGGCTTTTTGCCTCCGATGCTGCGTTAATGGGGATGCTGATTAATACTCAAACTGGCAAAATGAATATGACAGGCTGGGTTGTAATGCTTGCCCCATTAGGGTTAGTGTTATGGATGTCGTTTGGTTACCAGAAACTTAGTGCTTCAACTTTGGTCTTAATTTTTATTGCCTACTCGGCATTAATGGGCATGAGTTTAAGTTTTATCTTTTTAGTTTATACCTTGCCTTCCATAGCGAAGACATTTGTTATTACGGCTGGCATGTTTGGCTTTATGGGCGTTTTAGGTTATACAACGAAAACCGACTTAACTAAGTTTGGCAGTATTATGAAAATGGGACTGGTAGGTTTAATAATAGCCATGGTTGTTAACATTTTTATGCAAAGTGATACAATGGAGTATATCATAAGTTTTATTGGAGTGCTTGTGTTTACAGGCTTAACAGCTTACGATGTGCAAAAGTTAAAACGTATTGGAGCCAGCGTTTCGTTGGGCACCGAAACTGCTCGTAAGGTTACAATCATGGGTGCATTAACTCTTTATTTAGACTTTATAAATTTATTTCTATTTTTGCTGCGATTTTTCGGTAATAGAAAATAATAAGACATTATTAATCAAATATATATAATATGAACGCATATGTTTTTCCCGGACAGGGAGCTCAATATGTAGGTATGGGCAAAGATCTTTATGAAGGATCAGCCAAAGCCAAAGAAATGTTTGAAAAAGCAAACGGTATTCTCAAGTTTAAGATAACAGATATTATGTTTGACGGAACTGAGGAAGAGCTTAGGCAAACAAATGTAACACAACCTGCTATATTTATTCATTCGGTAATTCTTGCTAAGATGTTGGGTGACGATTTTAAACCTGATATGGTTGCTGGTCATTCGTTGGGTGAGTTTTCGGCACTTGTTGCAAATGGTACTATTTCTTTTGAAGACGGATTAAAGCTTGTGGCAAAGCGTGCTGATGCTATGCAAAAAGCATGTAAAATTGAACCTTCAACCATGGCTGCAATTATTGGATTGGATGATGCTGTTGTTGAAGGCATCTGTAAAAGTATAGATGAGGTTGTTGTACCTGCTAACTATAATAGTCCGGGCCAACTGGTGATATCAGGATCGATGAAGGGTATTGAAATAGCAATGGAAAAATGTAAAGAAGCTGGTGCAAAACGTGCTTTGCCTCTTAAAGTTGGAGGTGCATTTCATTCACCCTTAATGGAATCGGCACGTGAAGAGCTTGCGCTTGCCATAAATTCGGTTAAGTTTAATACTGGTGTTTGCCCTATTTATCAAAATGTTACTGGGCAATCGGTTAAGGATGCTGAGATTATTAAGAAAAACTTAATTGCCCAGTTAACATCACCGGTACGCTGGACTAAAATAATGCAGAATATGATTGCCGACAGTGCAAATAATATTACTGAAGTTGGTCCTGGAAAAGTATTGCAAGGTCTTTTTAAAAAGATTGACAGAAAAATTCAAACACAAAGTGCTGCTGTTTAATGTGGTAGTGAACTAGTTTCAAATTAAGTGAGTGTTATAATTGTTTAGTTTAACATTCACTTATTCGATTATTATTCACACAAATATCTTTGATTTTCAGGTTTGATACTGTTATTGAGTTCTCGTCGGAGCATATCCAGTGCTGCCAACGACGACCTTCTTATATTTCTACCCCTGTGTTCGCCAAAGTGAAATAGTTTTGACATTACTCCTGAGGGAGTAGCAAGTGCTATCCATACTGTTCCAACAGGTTTATCGTCAGTTCCTCCATCAGGACCAGCAATGCCTGATGTGGCTAGGCAATAATCTGTTTTAAGTTGTTTCTGACCTCCAATTGCCATTTGTTCAATTACCTCCTGGCTTAGTGCCCCTGTGTTTTCAAGGATATTTGTATCGACACCAAGTTGGTTTTCTTTTACATCATTGGCGTAGGAAACTATGGAGCCTTTGAAATAATCAGAACTTCCGGCAATACTTGTAATTAAGTGTGCAATATATCCTCCAGTGCAACTTTCGGCAGTTGAAATGGTACTATCCATTGTATTAAGTTGCTTGCCAATTACTTCTTCAAGACTAATATCATCATAACCAAAAATAATTTCAGGAATAATTGCATTTATTTTTCTGCAATAGCTCTTTACTTCATTTTCAAGTTCACTCTTTATGTTGCCTGAAGCGGAGAGGCGTAATCTAACAATTCCGGGTTGCGGTAAATATGCAAGTTTAATATTATTGGGTAGATTATCTTCCAGACTTTTAATTCTTTCAGCAAGAGCTGATTCACCTAGTCCAGCTGTCATTATCGTTTTATGAAATATATACTTCAGATTAAATTTAACTTGTAAACGTGGTATTACTTCATTACTAATAAGAGTCTTCATTTCAAATGGAACTCCTGGTAACGAAACGAGTACCTTATTATCTTTCTCGAACCACATACCAGGTGCTGTGCCATGCTGATTGAATAATGGAGTGCATTTCTCAGGTATTTCAGCCTGCTTTTTATTGACTTGCGTAACCTTAAACTTACGAAGGGCAAAAATAGTTTTCACCTGCTCATAAGTTGGCTTATGAAAAATCATTTTCGAATCATAATAATCGGCAAGGACATGTTTTGTAATGTCATCTTTTGTAGGACCCAATCCACCAGTAAGCAGTATAATATCAGCATTTTTCTCAGCATTTTTGATGGCATCTTTAATATCATCACCCGAATCACTTATGCATGTTATTCTAACGACTTTAATACCATTTTTATTAAGCTCAACAGCCATCCACGATGCGTTTGTGTTAACAACCTGCCCAATTAGTAATTCATCTCCAATGCTTATTATTTCTGCTTTCATCTATGTAATTGTTATATTTGCAAAATTACTTATTTCTTTTTTT
>JASFZK010000226.1:0-3731 GCA_045267845.1 Bacteroidota bacterium
ATCGACTTAATTTTTCATCCCATTCTGAATGGTTTCCAACTACTAATCCATTTATCCTGATATAGGTTGTTTGTAATTTCGCATGTGCAATTCTAATAACTACTGGATAAACATTACTTGATAATTTTCGATTTTTTCGGTAAATAATTCTGACTTTAGCCATAATAAAAATTATTACGGGTCAATGTATGGGTCAATGTAGCCTGTTAGAAATAGCAACAAATACTACTTTTTAGCACATAATCACTACTTTTGCACTCCGATTTTGATGATTCGTTAGCTCAGCTGGTAGAGCATCTGCCTTTTAAGCAGAGGGTCCCGGGTTCGAGCCCCGGACGAATCACGAAGTTTATAAAGCCTGTTTGTTTTATTACAAACAGGCTTTTTTATTTTGCTAAAAATTATACCTTTGAACCTCAATAAACTAATACTAAATTGATGTTTAAAAGTATCCAGCAATTAACCTTTGCTTTATTATTACTATCCTTTTTTTTATCCAAGTCTGTTATTGCTCAATGGAATCCACATGCCGGATTAATTGAGTCATATACTTCAAATGCCGTAATTTATGTAAGCTCAGGAGCAAATAAAAGCGCAATTGTAGATTTTGATATGCAATCATATTGGGAATCGACTTCTCCGCTGCCTTCAAATTATATCACTAATAAAGATCTTAATATCTTTTTGAACAAAAATAAATACGAACTTGGTAGTAGTAATACAAACTTGGGTAATGTTTTTGATGGTATTTCATCTTCAAAAGCAAGTGTGAATAATAGTGATATAGAAATTAGATTCATCAAACCGCAGCACTTATTTTTGCTTTCAGTTAAAATTAATACAACCGATACTGTAATAATAACTGTTGTAACCACAAAAAATATAATAAAATTCAAGTATTCTCCTTCCGAGAATTACAGCCTTAAAGCAATTGAATTTCCTTTAACTGCCAAAATAAAATCAATTAGATTGGAATCTGATGCATCATTCGATGTATTTGAAATAGCAGGATTGTATGAACTACCCACCGAAGAAGTTACTTTTGATTTCACGCAAACCAAGGATATTGGTTGGATAAGTAGTCGACATTTTAATGGAGCTGGTATCAGTTCTATTTTAGTTTTGGTATCTGATAATAACCTAAACTGGCAACAAATAGCTACTCTTAACCCAATATCAACTGCATATATTCCTTTGCAAATTATTCCACAAATATCAGCACAATACCTAAAAGTAGTATTTGTATTAATGCCTAGAGCTTATCAAAAAGCAAAACTTTTAGAGTTTAATGTTTACAATAAATTTGGCCCCTTTGGTGAGCCGCAAGCTGCTCAGCCTTCTGCTTATTCGTATTCGCAATCATTTGGCATCAATGCTATTTGGGGATGGGGCTATAGTGTTTATTCCGATCAACTTACCGGTGAAACTGGGGCCGAGTTATATGGTAAAGTAGCCAGATTAGCACGTAACTATCATAGTATTAATTGGGATATTAGCAAACCAGGCAAAAATCCTAATTATCAAAATATGCAATTGGGTAATGGAACTTCTGCAACATCATGGTTAAACTGGGATCGGGAGTATAGTATATGGAAGTCGTCAGGTTTTAGCATTGATGCCTGCATTATGTTCAATAACAAGAATTTTAGCGATTCGCTTTGGCATAATACCATAAAGGAGTCAAATGATTACGGAGGATATTTTGCCAACCATTTTTCAAAAAGCACTTCCCTAATTTCCCTAGTAGAAATTGGTAATGAGCCATGGGCTTACTCGAAACCTGTGTATCGTAATATATTGGCAGGTATGAGTAACGGACTTAGTAAAAATGCAAAAAACCTTACCATATTATCTTGCGCCATACAGGCCTATGCCCCAAATATAGTTCTTGATAATTATATTGCAGACTATATTGAAGCGTCAAATTCTTCAAATATCGACGGACTTAATACACACTTGTATTCATATGTTTTCAATGAAAATGGAGGGCAATCAGCTGTAAATCCAGAGGATAGACGCTCTGAGGTTTGGTCAATTGCTAATCTGCAAAGGTTTTCATCTGCTAATATGGATGGCAAGCCGGTGTACGTAACTGAGTTCGGATATGATAGTGACGGAGGCGGTGACGATTGCACACACGATGTTTGCATTACTGAATTTGAGCAAGCAATTTATGGTACTCGCATGGCTCTTATTTTGTATCGTTTGGGTGTACGCCAATTTTATTGGTACTATTTTGCAAACGTTGATTACAATTCCATGAAGCATAATCGGTCTGGCTTAACATCTTCATACAGTAAGGGGATGCAGCAAAAGGAATCCTTCAAGGCATTTGAATTGTTGCAAAATACGATTGGTAACTATTATTTCCATCATATAATAATGGAAAATGATAATGCTTTTGTTTATGCTTTTAGCGATAGTTCGGGAAAAATTATGAGAATAATTGCATGGAAGCCAACCTCTGAAAATCATAATAGTAGCGAGTGGATTTCTTTTCCATTTAGTAACGTTATCGATAAAGTTATTCCTTTGGCGAGCAGTAATCAAACCGGTAAGGTCTCATATGTTAAGGGAGCTAACGAGCTCAAAATTAGTTTGTCAGGTATCCCGGTGGTAATTATTATAAAGAATTAACTTAATAATAATTGAGGTTTTTCTTATTTGGGTGGCTACCCAACCTACATTAAAATATTACGGTTGGTTACCGCGCTTTTTGTTTATAGTTGTTTCTTGGCGGTTGTATTTTTGTAAGTAATGCATGGGCTTCCTTCGTCAGCCGCTGCTTACCAACAAAAATATCAACAGTCAATTCAACAAGCTAGCACGCCAATCGCTGCACACAGCACTAATATCAAATAGCCACCAAAATGAGCCTTAAAATCTTTATCTTTTTCACCTTACCTTCTTATAATATTTCTTCCGTAGCGCGGCTATGCAACAAATATTATAAATCGATAAGAAGAAAAATATTTTGGTTTATAAGGCTCATTTTGATAACTAATTGATAAAACTTCTATAACAAATTCACTATCGTAGTATAGTTTCTTTCCTGTCTGGGCCGTATGAAACCAGTTTTATGGGAACTCCCACTTTTTCCTCAATATATTTTACGTAATCTTTCAGTTCAATTGGCAATTGCTCATATGTCGAATCTTCAACCATATCCGTAGCCCAGCCAGATAATTCGGTGTAAACTGGTGTTACCAATTCATTCGTATCATCATAAGGAATTTCATCTGTTATTATACCTTGGTATTTATACATTTCGGCAGCTTTAATTACTTTAAACTGATTCATAACATCCGATTTCATCATCATCAGTTCGGTTACACCATTTAGCATAATGGCATATTTTAATGCAGGAATATCAAGCCAGCCACATCGTCGTGGTCTTCCGGTTGTTGATCCAAATTCATTTCCAACTTTACGCAGTTCATCACCATCATCATCAAATAATTCTGTTGGAAACGGACCACTACCCACCCTTGTGCAATAGGCTTTAAATATGCCAAAAACATTTCCAATATTTTTAGGTGCAATGCCTAGCCCAATACAAACTCCGGCAGCAGTTGTGTTTGATGATGTTACGAAAGGGTAGGAGCCAAAATCAATGTCAAGCAAAGTACCCTGAGCACCTTCTGCTAATATTTTTTTTCCAGCTTTAAGCTGCTCATTCAAATAATATTCGCTATTTATTTTTTTTAATGAACGAAGAAGCTTAAGTGCCT
>JASFZK010000227.1:0-20433 GCA_045267845.1 Bacteroidota bacterium
CAACATTGAAACATGAATACCTCCCAATACTGTTTTAATACCCTTATTACGATATATCTCCGAAATTTCGTAAGCTCGATAAGCTGCCGATGTTAATACAGTAATTCCAATCAAATCAGCTTCTTTATACTGAAACACTTCGAAATTTTCATCAATAATTTCAACATCCCAATCACTTGGTGTAAGTCCGGCAATCATTCCTAAACCAAGTGGTGGTGAAATACTTCTTTTATCGAATAAATCATCACTTTTTGCTTGATTAAATGGATTAATCAATAATAATTTCTTTCGTACCTTTATCGACATATACTTTTTATTGCTGTCAAATGTAAGAAAAAATAATTGAATATGTTACTCGTAGCATACTCTAATAGTTATTTAGTAACATTTTTCCTGTGCTTTTTAAACCAAACTATTGTACCTGAGATTAATATAAATAGAATTAGAAATCCAGCTATGGGGATTATTAAAATATATAGGGAACCAAAGATTGGTGTATAAATACGGGCAGTATGAAATTCAAGAGCTGCATTCCATAGCGACATTGGTTGTTGCTCAATCTCCAATGGCATTTTTACAAACCTTCCATATTCTCCAATAACCTTGGCTCCTCTACCAAAATCAAAATAAACTTCTTTATCTTTAAAGTGGCTACTGTAACCTGTAACCACATGATTTCCAATCGGTGGACCTTGTATTAAAGTTGGCTTATATGGTTTCTTTTCGATATAATCAATAATACTTCCACTATTGGTATTCCATAAAAACAATCCTTCAAATGATCCAATTAGTAGAACCGAATCATTTACCGGCTCAAAAACGTTTACCCCCATAATACTCAATGGAGGCTGTTGTTTGAATTTTTTAAGTTTTGAAGAAAACGTATCATCTGCATAATAAACAGCATCTAACGTGGCAATAATATACCTCTCATTCACCTCATCGTGGTAAATTCTTCTCAATTTATCATACCATGGATTTGGTGAATCTAATTTAGTGAATGGTATTTTATCGACTTTCGAATAAACGATGGCAATTAACAAAGGTGGTCGTAAAAACATTCCAGTTACAGTAGTTACAATTAAAAACACAAGTGTTATCCACCCTATTTTATTATGCCATTTTAAATACCATCTATTCAATTTCTTTAAGGATTTCCTTTTCTTTTGTTTCTTCTTTCGATTCTTTATTTTATATCGATTGATAAAATAAACAAAACCTGTTATAGTTAAAAAAATAAAGATTAATCCTATGAGGTCAACTATCAGTTTTCCAGTAATGCCATATAACTCACCACTGTGAATAACCCACAATGTTTTAAACAATCCAATTTTATTGTCATAATTCTCTGGTTCAGGAAGAGTTACAACATCAAAGTCATTATAATTAGTCGATTTAAGCAAATTTGATCTACTTAATACTAATAATGTATCGCCTTTTTCGGTTATATCAACAATTCGTTTTTCATGAATGGGAATAGTAACTTCATGCCAGCTGTTATCTTTATTATCATATTTGAATAATCCAAAATATGTTCCTGCAAACAATCCCCCTTTTTTGGTTTTGTAAATTTTGGAAATCTTTTTGTTATCTATGCCCTTGGGAAACCCTGCACTAAAATTGGTGAAATTAGTGAACGAACTATCAGTAAGCCATACACCAATATTGCCAAAAATCAGAATAGAGTCGTTATTTAATTTAATGGTTCCTTTTACTGCTGCGTTGTTCCAGTTGTTATATCTGTATTCCTGAGGAAGGTAGTTTCTGTTAACATCTACAAAAGAAAAAAAATTACGGTGATTAAGTATAATACCAGAAACCGAGAATACAAGAATAAAAATAGTCATGACTATACTAAGCCACTTATGATATTTTTTAAAAAATTTAATCATCCAAATACATTTAACTACTAATACTTGTTATAATCTCTCACTTTTATCAAATTTCCATTTAGTTAATAAATGTATTTTGGTTTTTATAAATTTTATCACAAACTTTCTCTGACCAAGTATTGTTCCCCATATAATAAGGAAAGTGTTATATATTGGAAGTATCAATAGTACAAAAACTAATATTTCAATCCAAAACGCTGTTTCATCAGTTATGCCCAGTAAACTATCTATATATCTATGAGTAAATAATGTAGAAAAGCCAGACAAGGCAAATGCAAGTAAAATAATACCCACTTGTATATTGCTTGAAATTCCCCAACGTTTTTTTAGTAATAGCCAAATATGGTTTATTAGTTTCATTAGTTATGGTTGATAGTTAATCGATTTGCAAAAATACAATGTTTTAATAATTGTTGTATACCCACATGTTGTGATAATTGTTAAATAATTATAATGTATAACAGAAAGTAATAAGTTTGGATAATCTATCAAACCTATTGATAAGGAAGCTTTATTGGGAAGAGATTAGGAACCTAAAAACCTTTAAATATACGAGCCTGTGAAACTCCAGGGGCTTGTACATCAAGATCCAGGAAATACCCAAAAGGTGTTTGCCAACATTCATAATCAGCATTTTTCAAACGAGCCTCAGCTTTATCAAAAATATCTTTTGTAATATGTGCATCAGCCTTTGTTTCGGCCAGATGAGCAAATGAATGCAAAACTATTCTCTTAGTATTATTCTTTTTTGCTGCCCATTTTATATTCTTTAGTAGCTTTGTTTCAACACCTTTTGCATTTTCCTCATCCTGTGCTTCAGCATGTATAAAAGCCACTAGCACATCATTATACTCCTCTCCTTGTTTTACCTCAGGAAATTCCTCAAGTGTGTGTATTGTTGGATTATAGCCAAACTTTGTGCAATATATCATTAATAATTTCATATTATTTATTTTTAAGGATTGCAATTTAGCTAAAACTTAATTGCAAAAGTTTACAATATATCCAAATAATATTTTGTGTCAATTACAAACTAGGTTTCTAAGGCTAACTGTTTAGTATATCATTAATTAATTAAATTTAAACTTGCTTTATTATAAAAAAGACAGTATATTTGTGAATTAATTCACAATTATAAAGCCAATTAACCTCTTTTGTTGTGCAAATTTCTCACCTTAGAATTAACTGTTATGACGAAAAATCTATCATTCAGCGTCCCATGCTTAAGAATTATCAGAAAGTTAATAACTGTAACCACGTTTCTATTGGCTATAACTATTGCTAATTCACAAAATATCTTATTCACCTCAGAATTCGGAGGAGATAATAATAATGGTGCCATAATGGATTACGACCTGACTACAGGTCAGCTTAGTACGTTTAAAAGCTTAGGAGGTAATTTCCAATATGGCTATAATGTGCTAATTAATCAAGGTTTTACTCCAGTGCTTTACAGCTGTGGATTGACACTAGGGCAAGATGGCAACTACTATGGTATTAATGAATATGCTTCAGGAATTTATAATGGAGTTGGTGAGGAACGAGGTATATTTTACCGAATGAATTCTACAACTCAAGAATCAGAAATCCTTTATGCTTTTACAGGTTCAGGCGCATTTGAAGTAGGAAATGACTATATTCAGGAAGCTTATAATAAAGAATTGGGGTTTCCTGTGTTTACTGTTGTCGAAACGTCCCCCGGGGTTTTCTATGGACTTGCAGCCAAAGGGGGTGCTTACGATTTAGGTGGGGTTTGGAAGTTTGATATGAACACAAATACCTATTCCAAGATTGGAGAATTTGACTATAATATTATAGGTCACGATCCATTATGCCCCATGATCATTGGTCCAAATAATAATCTTTACGGACTACTCAGAAAAAAAGGGGCAGATGAAGTAGGCTATGTTTACCGTATAAATACGGCAACAAATGTGCTTGAACTCATTGGAGATTTAGATGCAGGTGCAGGATGGGCTATTACTTCTCCTATGGGAAATATAGTCTATGTCCCTGGTACAAATAAGCTATACGGTGTCAAAAACCACTTTTCCTCGGGAAATTATGGAGGTGGTGTCTTTTCCTATGATTTGGGCACGAATCAGACTACCAACGAAACATTTATTTCACAGGCACAAATCTCTATACTTGGAAGTCACCCCCAAGGCTTGGTAATGGCAGATGACGGCCACATGTATTTTGTTTGTTATGATGGTGGTGCTCATAATTATGGAACAATTGTACGATATACTCCAGGAGTAAATACAATGGTTAAAATGAAAGATTTTCAAAACTCACCACGTGGAAGTGGTTTCCATACAATAGGCCCTAAAATATATGGTGTCTATGATGGACCTCATATCGCTGGCGGGATTGGTTATGCCAAGTGGTCTTTCGATGTTTCAACATACGGTCTCCAGAATATTATCCCAGTTTCAGATTCTTATCCCGGAAAAATGATGAAATTATTTACAGCTTATGATAATGGAAAAATAATTGGGCATTTTATGAATGGGGGTTCTTATGATGCCGGATCTATCTTTGAATATGATATTTCCCAAGGTCAATCAAGTGTGATTCAGAAAAACGCTTCACCTGAGGGGAGGTCAATAATAGGGGAATTATGTAAGGTTAATGATTCCGTTTTAATTGGCTTTACTGGTATGGGAGGTAATGGGATTAACACTCAACATAGTGAACTGGGAAACTTAATTAAGCTAAATATACAAACTGGAAATATTGAGAAACTTAATGGCTGGTCATCTGTTACGCAAAATGATCATACGCTTAAATCAGCCCGTCCAGTTTATGCTACAAATGGGAAACTTTACTATTCATTTTTGTATAGTGGTATACAGGGCACTCGATTCATATTATCTGAATATGATTTCAATACAAACAGCAGGAATTCATTACTATTTATTTCGGGCTTCTTTGAGGATGTTATTACTGGTCCGGTAGAGTATAATAATAGGATTATTACTGCCTGGAGAGATAGTATATTTGTTTACGACTACAATCAACAAAATTTTCCAATTAGAAAGTATTCCCATAACAATAGTCAATACGGAAATATGAAAGGCAATCTCATCCTGGCAAGTGATGGGCGAATTTATGGGACAACTAAGGCTATTGATGCTACTCCAACCACAGGGCATGATGCAGTTATCTACTCTCTGGATGTAACAAACTTCGATTTCCAAATTGAGTACACTTTCGATAATGTTGTAAGAAATACGAATACCGGGCTCACAGAACTAAACGGGGAACTCTGGGGATCAACAAACTTTGGTGGAACAAATAACCAAGGTTACCTCTTCTCATATAATTTGAGTAATGGGACATTCACTAACGAGCATAGTTATAATGCACCCGTTGATGGTGGTGGTTTTGAAGGCGATTGGACTCCTATTAATGGGAAACTGTATTCCACTTCATACACAGGAGGCCAAAATGGATTTGGTACATTGGTTGAGTTCGACCCATCAACTAGTCAATTAACTGTTTTGGAGAATTTAACAATAAATAATGGCAGATCATTTAGAGGGACACCTATTGAATATGATCCTCCGGTTTTAAACTCAATTGTACCCAGTATAGGTAATCAGAATGATTTGATTTCAACAACAATTACAGGTACAAATACACATTTTACCTCTTCAAGTATTGCTACATTAGCTTTCTCAGGTAATCCAACCGAAGTGATTGTTGGTACAGTTACAAATGTGAACTCCTCAACCTCAATAGAAGTTGATTTTGATATACCCATTAATGCAAGTACAGGACTATGGAATCTGAGTATAGGTACTGCTAAACTTGATAATGCATTTACTATTTCTCAAGTTTACCCAGCATTAGTAAATATGGATCCATATTATGCTGAACCTGGGGAAACAATTAATTCGGATATTTTTAGTGAAAACACTCAATGGTCTACAGGTGCAACTCCAGTTGTTTACTTATCTAACCATGATAATCCTATTTATGTAATTAACGCATATAATATCTCAGTAGTTTATGACGAACTATTAAACGCTGATTTTGATATTCCAATAAATGCATTTACTGGAAACTATGATTTACATGTTGATAATTTAACACTTCAAAATGGATTTACGGTTTTATTACCAAATGTTCCTGTTTTGCATTCAATAACCCCTGACTTTGAAGTACAAGGAAATACAGTTGTTTGCACGATTGAATCATTTTACACAACTTATACGCAAGGAGGTATTCCTTTTATTAATCTTGGATATTCATCGAATCCAAATGAAATAATACTAGGCTACGATGTAACCGTTATTAACGATACTCAACTTGAAGTAACTTTTGATATTCCGTTTCAGTCATCAACGGGCCTTTATAATTTAACCGTTGATGCATTAGTACTTAATGATGCATTTACAGTAATATACTCTGGTGCACAGTTACTTACTGTTAACCCTGACAGTGCAAGTATTGGTGAATTCATACCCTTGGAAATTGTATCAACAGGAACACAATTTGTACAAACTGGTGTTAGTTCTGTTATGATGAAATACAACCTTGTCCCTAGTGAAACTTTATCTGCCATAAGCTATTATGTAGTTAATGATACTATAATTGAAGCAACTTTTGGTTTTCCAGCAAACACTTCACTTGGCATGTGGGATGTTTACGTTGATAATTATTTTTTAATTAATAGTTTTAAAATAACAAATGTTACTCAGCAAATAATTAGTATTACTCCCGATTCTGCTAAGCAAGGTGATTTTGAAACCATTTACATTTATACTACAGGTACTTCATTCCAACAACAACAACCAAATGTAAGTATGAATTACCATGATGATCCATCACAAATTATAAATGCCATTGATGTTTATGTTGTTAACGATACATTATTGGAAGTAGAATTTGGTTTTCCATACAGTATATCAGCTGGTAGCTGGGATGTTAATATTGATAATATAACTAAAGAAAATAGCTTTACTGTACTGCTGGCAACTGGCATCATAACATCTGAAGAAGATGATGAGTTCCTTATTTACCCGAACCCCTTCAATGAAAAATTACAAATTAAGTCAGAGGTACAACTCAGTATATTAGATATATACAATATTTATGGTGAAAAGGTATATACATACGAACCTCAAAGTAATGAGTTTGTCATTAATTTAAATACAATTCCTAATGGAGTTTACATTATCAATGCAATTACAGAAGTTGATACTATTTATACCAGAAAACTTATTAAAAAATAACTAAAAACAATACTTATGAAGACTTTTATTACTGCAATTATCGTCATATTACTTATGCTGCTTGGCTTTTGGTACTATATTGGTAACAAATGCCTAGAACTGGAAAATGCCAACAACATGGTTGTTAAAAATGCTGTAGAGAATGCCATTGACTCTGTTAATGCACATTATGCGCTTAATAAACCAATAATGCATTCGCATGTATTTCCAAAGATTGAAAAGAAAAAGGAAGTAGCCAAAAAGAAAAACCCAGCACCTGTTAAAAAAGACGCTAATACGTTTACAGATGACCGTGACGGACAAAAATACAATGTAGTACATATTGCAGGTCAAACTTGGATGGCACAAAACCTAAACTACAATACAGGAAAGTCACAATGCTATTATGATGAAACAAGTAACTGTGATGAATTAGGAATGCTGTATAAATGGGAAGATGCATCTACTGCCTGTCCAGATGGCTGGCATTTACCTGATGATGCAGAATGGTCGCACTTGATAAACAATTTTGGCGGAATCAGAGAAGCAGGTAAACACCTTAAAAAAGGTGGTGATTCAGGTTTCAACGTTTTATTAGCTGGTTATCATGATAAAGCTGGGTTCTATGGTAAAAAAGATGAGAGTTCTTACCATTGGTCATCAACCCATCAAAATGCTGATTATGCAAGTTTTAAAGGTCTTTACAACGATGTTGATAATGTTGGTGCTTACACATATACAAAAGCAGATGGATTTTCTGTTAGATGTATTAAAAATGATTAACAGGTAAAACGCACATTATTATAACAATAAAGAAATAGCCTACGGAAATAGATGAGTAAGGGGGATTATTCTTCCTCATTCCTTCTATTCTTCTTCTTATCCGATTGATATTTTTTATTTCTAAGTCGCTTTTCAACCGATGCTTTACTTCTTTTAGTTGCTTTGCGTTTTTTAATTGGTACTAAAGCTTCATTTAACAATTGAATAAACCTGCTTACAACCAATTCCTTATTTTTAAATTGCGACCTTGTTTCTTCTGATGATATTGACAATATCCCATCAACATTAATCCTATTACTAAGCTTTTTTGAAATTACATCTTTTTGATCAGATGTCAATACGGCTGATTTCCAAACATCAAATAATAATTCAACTTTAGTATTTACCTTATTAACCGATTGCCCTCCTGGGCCACTACTCCGACTTGTGCGAAATTTTAGTTCAGACTTTATCTTTATTTCATCAAAATAGTTCATCTAACAAAAATACTGTTTTGTTTGAAAATTTAATCAAATTAGGTATTTATGTTTCGAATTGTTACGTAAAAAACTATTTTTGTAGATAATAAATAATCAATTTGTCAATAATCAATTAAAATGCCCACTCCCCTAGCCGAATCACTACGACCACAATCACTCGATAGTTATATTGGGCAACATCATTTGGTAGGGAAAGATGCTATTCTAAGAAAAAGTATCGAATCAGGTAATATTCCTTCAATGATACTTTGGGGGCCTCCAGGTGTAGGAAAAACCACTCTAGCCAATGTAATATCAAATACCTTAAATAAAGAGTTTTATACGCTTAGTGCAGTTAGCTCTGGAGTTAAGGATGTTAGAAATGTAATAAGTCAGGCCGCAATGTTTAACGGTAATGCTGTACTTTTTATTGATGAAATACATCGTTTTAGTAAATCGCAGCAAGACTCATTGCTAAATGCAGTTGAAAAAGGAATTATCACACTAATTGGTGCAACCACTGAAAACCCATCATTTGAGGTTATATCACCATTGTTATCACGCTGTCAGGTATATATTCTGCAAAGTCTTGAGGCTGATGATTTAAGAGTATTGATTAAGAATGGGATCGAAGAATTATCTAAAAAATTTGAATTAAATATTGTTGTTGAAGAAGATGAAGCACTTCTTCGAATATCAGGTGGTGATGCTCGTAAACTTTATAATGCTTTAGAACTAGTTGTTTATCAAGAAAAAACGACAAAGAAAGAAATTGTCATAACTAACAATCTTGTAAAGACTATAATACAAGAAAACCTTGCCATGTACGATAAGCAAGGTGAGATGCATTACGATATTATTTCAGCATTTATTAAATCAATACGTGGTAGCGATCCAAATGCGGCAGTTTATTGGTTAGCTCGCATGGTTGAGGCTGGTGAAGACCCAAAATTCATAGCCAGAAGAATGCTAATACTAGCATCTGAGGATATTGGAAATGCCAATCCAAATGCTCTACTGCTTGCAAACACATGTATGGATGCCATTAATAAAATAGGTTGGCCGGAGAGTAGAATAATACTTTCGCAAACAGCCATATTTTTAGCAAATTCAGCAAAAAGCAATTCTTCATACGTGGCAATAAAGGATGCGCAAGCTTTGGTTCAAAAAACGGGTAATCTTCCGGTACCTCTTCATTTAAGAAATGCTCCTACTAAGCTAATGAAGGACATTGGGTACGGAAAAGACTATAAATACGCCCACCAACACAAAGACAATTTTGTAGATCTAGAGTTTCTTCCCAAACAAATAAGTGGCACTAAATTTTATGATCCCGGTAATAACATCCGTGAAAACGATGAAAGAAAAAAACTTAAACAACGTTGGAATTCAAAATATGATTACTAATCATCGAAAAAAAATGAAAATGAACAACTTTACACAAAATATAATAGACCATTCGATTGAATATGCCAAAGATTTACTAACGGATACAGGTCAATGCTACCCTTTTGGAGCAACTATTGATAACGCAGGCATAGTTCATCCGTTGGAGTTCGAAATTGAGGACAAAAAAAATGTGCCCAATAATGAAACTGTTATAAAGGGCCTAAGGAAATACTGTGAAACAGCATTAGCAGCAAACAGTATTAAAGCTTATGGTATAATCTATGAGGCAAGTGTACAGCTTGATGCTGATGCTGATGCCATTGATACCATTGCCATGGATATTGTTGAAAGTAGGGGAGAAATAATTCCCTTTTATTATTTTCCTTATACAATTACTAACTCTGATACTGTTGCTTTTAGTGAGACTTTTGCTGTTAAAAGGTAATACTACTATCTTAAATATGTAAATTTCCTCCATATCCTTTTCACAGGACCAAACCGAAAATACCTTAATCACTAACAGCTTAAAATAGATTGTATAATAAATACGACAATAGTGAAACAGTAATGTCAAGTTCCATTCCTTCAGGATTAGTAACACCTACAGGACTTAATCCCACTTCAAGTGTTTCTAAATATACCGTTTCGCAATAATCGTTTTCAACCTGAACGTAAATCTGTGTTATTAAACCCGTATAGTCTTGGCTCCACTCAGCAGTTCCCACTACACTTCCACTTATTGCACCTGCACCCAATGGTTCTAAATGCGATTGATAGCTAGTAGCATTGGCTATGGATGTACCATCTGCCCATCCATCTGAAAATCCTCTATTGTCAACTGTGTACAACTGACCCATAAGGTAAGGGCTTATTGTTATTGTGATGAGCAAACCTGCTAATTTGAAAAGACCTTCCATTTTTTTCGTATTAATTATTTGCGAACTTTATACTAAGAAAAAGATCCAGGATTAAATATGAGTGCAAACATATTTACAAACAGCACGCTTGTCAATCCCCCTGTAGGGTGATATTAGGGCCTAATATTGTTAATATTTTGTTAATATTGGAACTTTGTGATGATGATGTGTTTTGTTTTTAGGAAAAACAGTACTTATTTTATTAATAATTCATATGTATGGGTTTATATGAAAATGAGATATAATTCAATTACAATTCCATATTACCAGTAAATAAATTGAATTGTTTTTTCTTTATCGAGGCAGAAAGTATTTGAATAGCCATAGTTATGGAAATATTTTCCAACGAATAGAAAGAGAAAAAGAAACGATTTGTATCGGTAATTTGGCGTTGTAGTTGGTATAAATAAGTCTTCGAATAAAGAATAATTATAGTAAACATATTTATTGCTAGATGTAACTTGTGAGGTTATGTTAATAATGCAGAAACAGCACACCACTTTCGAACTAGAAATCTATAAAAAAAACATGCCAAATAATAAAACTTATATTGAGGGCTTACGGAAATATTGTGAAACTAAGTTACAGGAGCAAAGAATTAAAGCTTACTGTATAATCTACGAAGCAAGTGTGCAGCTTGAAGCAGATGCTGACAGCATTGATACCATTGCCATGGATATTGTGGAAAGTAATGGAGAAATTGTGCCTATTTATTATTATCCTTATGAAATTGATAATCCAGAATTCGTTAAATTTGGTGAAACATTTCCTGTTAGACGATAACTAGATGAGCTGCGCGGTAATAACCGTGTTAAAAATCAAATTTGCATACAATTATTTTGGTTAGTTTTGCATCCACAATAATAGTGGATTATGAAAACGTTATCAATTTCAATAGTAGCCTTGTTCTTTGTATTTGCATCATGCACAAATAAAGATTCGGATTTAATAATAGCTTATGTTTTTCCAGATACACTTAAAGTGCAAATTAATGAAGCCATTCAAACATCGCTTCATGAAACCAATGTTCCAGGCGTAACTGTTGGAGTTTGGATTGATGAGCATGGTAGCTACACAACCTCCGCTGGGACTAGTAATATTGAGAATAATACACCAATTGAAACAGATGTGTATTTTCGTGTGGGAAGTATAACTAAAACATATACGGCCATTGCAGTTCTACAGCTTGTTGACGATAACTTAATCACACTTGATGAACCCATTCAAACATACTTGCCTGAAATAAATATACCAAGAGGTGATGAAATTACAGTTCGGATGTTAGGTAACATGACAAGTGGTTTATTTTCGTATACTTTTGATTCAATATTCCAAATGAAGTATTTTGAAAATCCCTACAAAGAATGGGATCCTGACAGCTTACTGACAAGAGCATTTAGTCACCCTAATCTTTTTGATCCTGGTACAGAATTTTTCTATTGTAATACAAATACGGTTATTCTTGGTCTTCTCATCGAAAAAATTACCGGCAACTCTGTTAATCAAGTTTTTGAAGAAAGAATTTTCAAACCACTGTCGTTGGATAACACTGAATGGCCAAAGGGCTCATTTATGCCGCAACCATATTCACATGGATACACCATGCAAACACTTGATGGACTTATGGCTGATGCAACCTACTGGAATCCAAGTTGGGCGTTTACAGCTGGTCAGCTAATATCAAATATTTATGATCTTCAAAAGTATATTGAATCAATATCAACAGGATCTCTTATTTCAACCGAAATGTATGAAGAGCAGCGTCAGTGGATTATAATTCCATCAAAAGGTAAATATGGTTTTGGCATTGCTGAAATGAATGGTTGGTTGGGACACACTGGTAGTATTCCAGGATATAATACAATTATGTATAAAAATAAAGAACAAGGTGTAACTTTAATAATTAATGTAAACTCTGATATTAACTTAATTAACGAAGGATCTCCTGTCAATACATTTTTCCAAAATATAGCTAAAGTTGTAACACCTAATAATACCCCATTTACTAATTCAAATATGTAAATTTCCTCCAAATCCACTCCAATGGACCAAAGCGGAAATATCTCAACCATATACTACTTGCCATAATCTGAACAACAAATACCAAAACTGCAAGAATCACAAGTTGCCAAGGTTCATAGCTTCCAAACATACCAAAACCATATGAGTACATAATTGTTGTGAATATTATTGTTTGCATCAAGTAATTGGTTAGAGCCATTCGTCCAACATATTTTAATGGATTCAGAATCTTTTTAAAAATCAAAACCTTAGATAACAATAATACAAAAAGAATATAGCTAAACCCCAGGAAAACATTTGCTACTTCAAACACACCCATGTAAATAGCTGTAGAAAAAGGATTTGTATCTGAGTTGGCTAAACTACTTACAATATTATCTGTAAAGATATTTAACAAAAATCCAATTGAGAAAAAGATTAAAAACAATACAAAAAAATTAACCTGTGAAGAATTAATTCTTTCCAGCGACTTATGTTTGTAAAACAAATATCCAAGAAAAAACAGTGATAATACTTTTGGGGCATAGTAGATTAAGTTAATATTCCGAAAAGCAAAATACTCATTCATTCTAAGATTAAAAATTTCAACATATGTTCCATTGGAATAAGTATTAATAACTTCGGGCATAGTTATTTCAGTAACTGAACTTAAGGCACTTGGAAGCATTTGGAATACGGTCTCCAACGCAATATATAGTATTGGGAAAAAGTAAATAGCAACACTTAAAAACAATAATAACCCCGAAGATAACCTTCTGGAAAACAATAGTATAATACCCATTACTGAATATGTAAAAAGGATATCACCAGCCCAAAAGAAAGTAATATGAATAATCCCAAATATCATAAGCCCGAACATCCTTCGAAGAAATAAACTCTGAAAATGCTTTTCATCAGCTTGATATTTTTCGTACATAATCGAAAATCCAATACCAAATAGAAATGAAAATATGAAAATAAATTTGTCAGCTCCAAAACCTATAACAATGTCATAAACTGTACTGTTCAAGCTATCTTCAAATATGTTGTAGAAACCACTAAAATCAAAGAATGAAGAATTATATCCAAATACATTTACAAGCAATATACCAAACAATGCAAACCCTCGAAGAATATCAATCTGCTCAATTCGCTCCTTGGGAATCGTAGGTTTAAATTTTGAAGTATTTAATAGCTTCATCATCTTACTAATTTACTTATTTATAAGTGCAGATTCTCTTTTGCTTCTATCTTTCCCATACGACCATAGCATCAACACAATACCACAAAGTAATGAAAAAATTGCCAATAAGAATGTTGCAGTAAAACCAAACATCTCATAAAAAAAGACTCCCAGTAAAGGTGCAAATACTGCCCTTGATCCTGTTAGTGATAAATGTAATGATTGATATGTTCCTGCCTCACTTGGTTTACAAAAATATGCCGACCCAATATTCCATAGCAACACCATGGTTGCTGCAAAAATTCCATGAAAAATAATGTATAATATTAGAGTGTAATAAATTGTAATATCAAGAAATTCAAAATGATATGGAAAATAAGAAGTCAGCATTAAAAAGAAAATATACAGTGCTATTGCCGAATAAGTAATTATACTAAACTTACGTGGGTCAATATTACTTAACAATTTCCCGAAGAATGGTAACATGATAATTGCCAATATATTATAGGCATTTCTGTAAAAAGCAACACTTGCATAATTAAGATTTAACGATTCGTAAAAGTATATTGTAATTACTGTTACCGAAATCATAAATGAGAATCCGTAAAACATAAATCCATACTCAAAATGCCTGTAAGGTTTATTGTTCTTTAGAATAAAATACATGTCCTTTACAGAAGCTTTTACCGACTGCATAATACTTTTCTTCAAAATAACTATCTCTTCCTCAGGATACGAAATCATTGATAGTACAAATACCGAAATTGTCGCAAATATTGCAGCAACCGGAATAATGTAAACAAATGCAAAGTTATTATAGTCAAGGATATAGCCATAAGCAAATGTAATAATAAGCATCACAATTTTATTTATACTTGTTGAATAACTATATAGTTTTCCAAAGTTTTCATGACTATAATTTACCTTTAACAGATAGTTTATATTCGGGTTTATAAATATATTTCCTGAAAAATAGATTAGAAATAGAAATAAAAATATGTAATGGTAATACGGCTGACTTAGCATATCTGCCATATTATTTGGGAAGAAAAGAATTGCTACCAACGGAAGTCTGCTAAGCACAGCAGCTATTCTCATTAATTTTTTCCTATTCTTTACTCTTTTTAAAAACTCATTAATTACTATCAAGAATAAAAATACAAGCATGCTAAACTGAAACAAAAACCCAAGTTGATAATTTGAACCATTTAGACTTTTTATAAACACAAACTCATTTAAAGCCATAACACCTAGCACAACACCTTCAATAATCATGTAGATAGTATGGTGTCTGAAAGTTATCTTTTCAGTTCCCGAAAGGCTTCTATTAATTGAGAATATGGTCATTTTTTGTTGCTCAATGATTTAATATGATATTATAACATTCATTCAATAAATGCTTGCAAAAAAAAACTGCAATTGAATCTATAATGAAGAAATCCAACACTTTGCGTCTTAGCGTCTTTGCGAGAAACAAAAACTTTCTGAAGTTTTGATTACAAAAATCTACTAAGAAACAGATTGGCAAATTTAGTTATACAAAATGATAAATAGGCAAATTATATTTCTTATTTTAATGTCCACATGATGGTGAAGTTGTTCAAGTTAAAATAAGCATTAGTTTTGCGGCCATGGATTTGATATCATCAATAATTACACGGTTTTTTATTCAATTATTTAGAATAGTTCCCTTTTGGCTACTATATATCTTCGCCGATTTCTTTTACTTTATTATGTATAAAGTATTGAAATACAGATTAAATGTAGTGCAAGATAATCTAATAAAGAGTTTCCCCAAGAAAAGTGCAGCAGAGCTAAAAAGAATAGAACGGTTATCATATAAAAACCTATCACAAATAACTGTGGAAAGTTTGAAAGCATTTACCATGAGTAAAGAACAAATTTTTTCTCGCCACAAAGTGATTAATGAAGATGAAATAAAACATATTTATGATAGTTGCGGTGGAGTTATTGCTTTACCAAATCATTACGGTAACTGGGAATGGGGGGCAATGTCGTGCATGCAGTTAATGTGGCCCGGAATTGCACTTTACAAACCATTGAGCAATAAGTACCTTAACAATTATGTGAAAAAGAACCGCTCACGTTATGGCACTGAATTGGTTTCCATTTATGATACAGCACGCTGTTTTGTAACAAACAAGAACAAGCATAAGAATTATGTAATGGCTTCTGACCAAAGTCCTTCAAACGCTGAAAGATCCTATTGGATAAACTTCCTTGGTCGTGATACAGCATTTTTACACGGACTCGAATTATACGCCCACAAGTACAACTACCCTGCTGTATTTGTTGATATTCAACGTGTTAAAAAAGGCTATTATGAACTCGAATTAACAGTACTATCCGAAGAGCCACAAAAACTTAAAGATGGTGAATTAACCAAAATATTTGCAAAAAAGCTTGAAGAAGTAATCAGGAAAAAGCCCGAAGATTGGCTATGGTCGCACAAACGATGGAAAATGACTCGCAAAAAAAAATAGTGCTCACAAAGAAACACTATTTTTAACTTTATACTTTCAACCTACCAACGGCGGGCAGGCTTTACTAACTTTAAGAACTTTCAACTTTCAAACTTTCAACTAGTCTCTTCTTCTAGGTTTATTCCTCTTTTTCTTAAATCCTTCTTTCTTAAAACTATCTCTTCTGCTAAATTTTTTGGATGAAGAAGATCTGGTATTTGATTGTTTAGGATTTGCCAGTTCGGCTGACAACTTAGTATCATTATAATTAGCATCTTTAAATGCCTTAAGTACTTTGCCTTCATAAGCAGAATCAACTTCGAAAAATGAAAAATTCTTCATAATTTCAATTCTGCCAATATCAATACTTTTTTCTTTGGTATAGTCATTTATAAGGCCAATTAATGCTGTCGGATTTAGATCGTTACTGCTTCCAACATTAATAAAGAACCTGGAAAAATTTTCTTCAGCCCTTCCGCTTTCTCTTCTCTCTCTACGTTCACCTCTACCTTCATTTCTACTACCACGCTCTCTTCTTTCACCGCGGTCACGTCTATCACCTCTATCTCCTCTGTCGCCTCTGTCACCTCTATCTCTTCTGTCTCCCCTCTCGCGTGAATTGTCTATTTTATTCAAATCTTTAGCATTTTTATAGTAAGCCAAAAATCTATTAAACTCAACCGAAACAAACTTCTTAATAAGTTCTTCTCTACTTAGCCACTCAAGTTTTTTGTAAATCACATCCATGAAAGGCTCAATCTGTGCTTCATCAATTTCAACCTGCTCAACTTTTTCAATTAAACTAAATAGCTGTTTACCACAAATATCTTTCCCCGATGGAACAAGTAACTTCTCAAACTTCTTGCCAATTATTTTTTCAACAGCCCTAAGTTTATGCTTCTCTCGCATGTGCAATATGGATAAAGAAATCCCACTTTTACCAGCACGACCTGTTCTACCACTTCTATGAATATAAATCTCATTCTCATCTGGTAAATTGAAATTTATAACATGAGTCAAGTCCGTAACATCCAATCCTCTAGCTGCCACATCAGTAGCAATAAGTAGCTGTAGGTGTTTCGCCCTAAACTTACCCATAACGCTATCGCGCTGTGCTTGCGACAAATCGCCATGCAATGCATCAGCATTATATCCATCGCCTATGAGCTTGTCGGCAATTTCTTTAGTTTCACGACGAGTTCTGCAAAAAACAATTCCATAAATCTTAGGATTCACATCAGCAATTCGCTTCAATGCTTCATATCTGTCACGCGCTTGAACCTCATAGTAAACATGCTTAACATTTTCGGCTGTAATATTTTTATTCCCTGCCGATAACTCAACAGGATCATTCATAAACTTCCGTGCAATGCGAGAAATTTCAGCTGGCATTGTTGCCGAAAATAGTAATGTTTGCTTACTGTCGGGCGTACCTTCGAGTATGGCATTAAGATCTTCCTTAAAGCCCATACTAAGCATTTCATCAGCCTCATCGAGCACCACAACGTCAATGCTTCCAACCTTTAATCTTTTTCTTTTTATCAGGTCGAGGGTTCTACCTGGTGTGCCCACCACAATGTGAACCCCTCTTTGTAGCTCATTAATCTGAGTTTCAATGCTCGATCCACCATAAACGGCGGTAACTCTAACACCTTTCATATTTTTCGAATATGCCTTTAAATCTTTTGCAATTTGTATGCATAATTCGCGAGTTGGAGATAGTATTAACCCCTGAGTATGTTTATTTTTTGTATCTACTTTTTGAATCATTGGTAATCCAAATGCAGCTGTTTTCCCAGTGCCTGTTTGCGCCAAACCTACCATGTCGCGGTCTGAGTCGAGTAATACGGGTATCACCAATTCCTGTATGGGAGTGGGTTTTTCAAAGCCAAGTTCACTTATGGCTGATAATAAATCTTCGTTTAAATTAAGTTCTTCGAAATTGTTCATTTGGATATTTAGTATGTAGAATTGTTATTTGTGCTTCCATATTAAACTACAGAATTTAGTTTTCACAAAAAGCGGTGCAAAAGTACTCATTATTTGCGACATACAGTTAATTTCGTAATTACTTAATATACTTTTTTGATAGTGTGTAGGCTAACCTGCTTACATAATTATTACAGCAGGTTACCAGGCTTTCCACTTATAGTTGTTTCATGTTGGCTGTATTTTTATAAACTGTACAGGGGCTTCCTTTGTCAGCCTCCGCCAGTTAACAAAAATATCACCCTCCATTTCAACAAGCTATAGCTGCAATCCTTGCCTTTGCTAACGCAAGCTAAGCCAGTGAGTCCCAGGTGTAACACAGTACCTACAACACCAGTAGATCAAAAAAATAGGAGCAACGCAATTTGAAAATTATTTAATAAAAACAACAGCAATTGAATTTAACCTTATTTATTATTTATATTCATTCAAAATAAAAATATTAAGTATTTTTGCAGTCAAATTATTATTGAAATGGAACAAAAAAGAAAACATACTCTCGACAATACAGATAAAGAAACTCTACAGCATTGGTACTCACTAATGACGCTTGGTCGTCAACTTGACGAAAAAGCACCAAACTACCTAAAACAAGCATTGGGTTGGTCCTATCACGCACCTTATGCAGGGCATGATGGAATTCAACTTGCCATCGGACAAGTATTTGATAGAAAAACCGATTTCTTGTTTCCATATTATCGCGATATGCTTACCGCAATTTCTGCAGGGCTAACAGCCGAAGAAGTTATCCTAAATGGTATTTCAAAAAGTACTGATGTTGCAAGTGGTGGTCGTCACATGTCAAACCATTTTGCTAAACCTGAGTGGAATATTCAAAACGTTTCATCAGCCACAGGAAATCACACTCTGCATGCGGCTGGTGTTGCCCGTTCCATTAAATTATATAAAGGTGGTGGAGTTGCCATAAGTTCGCAAGGTGAATCATCAACATCCGAAGGTTATGTTTTTGAGGCTATTAACGGTGCTAGCAAAGAGAAACTTCCTGTAATATTTGTATTTCAAGATAATCAGTATGGCATATCCGTGCCCCAACGCGATCAATCTGCCAACAGGCGTGCAGCCGAAAATTACAGAGGTCTTAAGAATTTAAGAATAATGTATTGCGATGGCAAAAACATTTTCGACTCAATGAATACCATGGCTGCTGCCAAGGAACATGCTTTACAAAACAGCGAACCAGTAATTGTTCAAGCAAATTGCACACGAATTCATGCGCACTCAAATTCTGATGCCCATGAGCTATATCGTGATGATAGCGAAAGACATTGTGTTAGATTAAGCGACCCAATGGAACGATTTAAAGTACAATTAATTCACTCTAAAAAATTTACTGAAGACGAATTAATTAATCTTGATAAAGAAGCAAAAAAGATAATTTCGGCAGCTCACAAAAAGGCTCTTAAAGCCCCAAACCCTGATCCTAAAACAATTTTCGATTTTGTAACTCCCCAACCATATGTTAGCAAACTTTATCCACAAGGATTGCATGATAATAGCAAAGGAGAAACTTTACGACTTATACAGGCTTTAAATCAAACATTAAAAGCTGAGTTCCATCACAACCCCGACACATTTATATTTGGTCAGGATATGGCAAATAAAGACAAAGGTGGAATTTTTAATGTGAGTAAAGGTTTGCAACAGGAATTTGGAATTGAGCGTGTGTTTAATGCTCCAATTGCCGAAGATTATATACTTGGCACTGCAAATGGTATGACGCGCTACAACGATAAAATAAGAGTAGTTGTTGAAGGTGCCGAGTTTGCCGACTATTTCTGGCCAGCCATGGAGCAACTAGTTGATAGTAGCCACGATTATTGGAGAAGCAACGGTCAGTTTGCTCCTAATGTTACCATCAGGCTTGCTTCTGGTGGGTATATTGGTGGAGGATTATATCATTCACAAAACATTGAGGCTACTCTAACTACATTCCCCGGTTTAAGGGTAGTTTACCCCGCTTACGCAGATGATGCAGCAGGTTTGTTACGAACATCTTTAAGGTCAAAAGGACTTACATTGTTTCTTGAGCCAAAAGCACTGTATAACGACCCATCTGCGGAAGCCATTGTACCTGATGATTTTGAAGTTCCTTTCG
>JASFZK010000228.1:0-7037 GCA_045267845.1 Bacteroidota bacterium
TCTTTAAACTCACTAATTATTAATCTACTAAAGCCGGCTGTGGCGTAAACATTATAATTACCATTATCATCTGAAAAGATGAAAAATGCTTCAAGATCATTTCTGTTTTCAACAAACATAATTGATTCTTCAAGACCCATAACCATGCATGCTGTAGCATATGCATCTGCAAGAGCTGTATTATTTGCAACAATTGAAACACTCAATAGGTTGTTTGAAGCAGGATACCCGGTACTAGGATTAATGGTGTGAGAATATTTTACACCATCTTTCTCAAAAAACTTACGATAGTTACCTGATGTTGCAACCGATTGGTTATAAAGCTTTATAATTGCTGTTAAATCACGTTCAGTATTTTTGTCTTTTGCCGGTTTTTCAATACCAACCTTCCAAGGTGCATCATTTGCCTTATTTCCTCTGGCCATTACTTCTCCACCAATGTCGATAAGGTAATTTTCAATTTGCATACTATTGAAAAAATCGCCTATCATATCAACAGAATATCCTTGAGCTATGGCATTAAAATCGAAAGTTGTGTTGAGATTCTGCTTAATAACTTTATCGTTTACAATAGCAACTTTTGTATATCCCACAATTTTGAGTAAACTATCTACTATAATTGAATCAACTTGCTTTTTATGGTTATATCCAAACCCCCATGCTTTAACTAATGGACCAACGGTAAAATCAAAAGCACCATTTGTTTCTTCAGCAACTCTTTTTGATAAATTAAAATTGTTGATGAAGTATTCGTCTAGAATAAGATCGTCAGCATTATTATTTACTCTAGATAGTATGGATCCGGGAACCCAAAGAGACACAGATTGATCGAAGGCATCAAGTAATGAATCAATTTCAAATTGTAGATCGCGTTGTAGCGAATCATAATAAATAATTGAATAATAAGTGCCTTGTGCTTCACCAATTAATTTAATGGGAGGAATACTTCTGTCTAATGAACAGGCACCTGTAAATAGCAATAGTACTAGTATGAAACGCCACATAGTAGTTGTTAAAATCTGTATGAAAGGTTAGCTGCAAATGCACCAACAGTTTTTACATTGTTATCAGTTTCCTTTTTTGTTTTATCAGTACTCCGTATACCAAGCGAGCCAACAAGAGATATACTTAGTGCATCAATGGGAGTGAACACGATACCATTATTAATTAAAAACCTAAATACCATAGTGTTAATATGATCATATTGCCTTGTGTACTCATTCCAGTCACCTTGAAAATATCCGGTTCCTATTTGGATTGAAGGTCCCATAAAGTACCTAACAGTTCCTTGTCCGGTGGGATAAAAGTTGATGGTTATTCCACTATAAAAAGTATTATAAACATCATCAAATCCCGATATTTGGTCGTCGCTACCATATCCTATGGCAAATGGAATCTGAATTCCAATTTTCCCTTTTGAAATTATTCTCTCGTAGGATAATTTAAAGTTGTTAACCACAAGGTCAAATAAATGGTAATTAATAATATTCTTTTTGTAATTATGTCTGTTAATTACTTTTTTCTCTCTTTCAAAAAAACGAATATCCCCATTTTCGAATGCAATCATACTTATTTGTTTGTTATTTATGGTGTATTCGATTCCTGATTCCTCTCCATAAAGTTTATAAGTAGTTTCACTTGCATGAACTTTAGTATTTTTAACAGCAATCCTTTCTGATTGGTTGCGCTTGTATATAAAATCCTGTGCATTTATATTTATTAATATAAATAATAGAGCTGCTAATAGTGATAATTTTTTTTTCATGTTTTCTTGTTGTAATATAATTACGATTAATAATTAAATTCTATTGAAATCTGAATGACATATTTACTGATAAAGCTCCGGTTGTTTGAGTAGGGTTATCGTTAACTTCATACATATGTTGTATCCCTATGGAGCCAACCACTGATATACTCAGGGTATTGGCAAAAGTGAAAATCACTCCATTGTTAATAAGGAATTTTACATATCCTGTGTTTATTGAATAGTTGGGAGTAGAATTGTAGCTACTCCAATTACTGTAATATTTTCCGCTACCAAAACGAAGTGATGGACCAAGGAAATACTTTACCTTACCTTGCCCTGATGGGTAAATATTAAAAGTGATTCCTGTATAGAATTGGTTTACCAAATCATTAGTATACTCTGAGTCAGTAGGAAGTGGTATTGGTAAAGTTGTTGGCTTATCCGAATAACCGAATGAAAAAGGTATTTGGATACCATACTTTCCATTTGCTATTATTCTTTCGTAGGAAATTGTGAAATTGCTAATTACAAAATCTAGAAAATGAAATGTAATTAGATTATCACCTATGTCTGATTGATTAATTACCTTTTTAGATGCGGAAATTTTAACTTTTGAACCATCCTCATATAAAATTGTTACAACCTGATTTTTTGATATTATATGAACCTCTTCATTTTCATCATAATAATTCTGATATTGCACCTCATCGGGTGTAACTACAATATTTTTAGCATCAATTGTGTAGTTGTTTTTTAGGGTTATTACATCTTGCGCAAATAATTGTAAAGATATAATTATGATAGCAAGTAATGTAGTTAGTGCTTTCATGGGGTAATTTGTTAGGTTATTACTTATTAATGTAACGCAACTGATTAATTAAAAGTGTATCCTAAATAAAAAAAAGGTGACTAATTTTAGTCACCTTTTATAATTTTCTAGCTACCGAAATCATCAAACATTATCATTTCTTCAGGAACTCCTAGTTCGTCGAGCATTTTAAGTATTGCATCGTTCATCATTGGAGGTCCGCAAAGGTAATACTCAATATCCTCGGGCTCAGGATGATTTTTTAAATAATTATCAAAAATTACTTGATGGATAAATCCTGTATAACCTTTCCAGTTATCTTCTTCAAGTGGCTCAGATAGAGCTACATTAAATTTGAAATTTGGATTTTCGTTTTCAATTTTCTCAAAGTGGTCTTCGTAAAATAGCTCTCTTTTTGAGCGACCTCCGTACCAGAAAGTAGCTTTTCTTTTTGTCTTTTTGGTATCAAAAAGATCAAAGATGTGAGAACGCATTGGTGCCATACCTGCACCACCACCAATAAACATCATCTCTCTTTCTGTATCTTTTATAAAGAATTCACCGTAAGGTCCAGAAATTGTTACTTTGTCGCCTGGTTTACGCGAGAACACGTAAGATGAGCAAATACCTGGGTTAACATTCATAAATCCACCTTTTTTTCTATCCCATGGTGGAGTTGCAATACGAATGTCAAGCATAACTATATTACCTTCGGCAGGATGGTTAGCCATGGAGTATGCACGAACAATAGGTTCTGGGTTCTTCATCTTCAGATCCCACATATTAAATTTATCCCACTCATCGTGATATTCTTTTTCAATATCCATGCCTTTGAATTCAACTTCAATTTTTGGTACATCAATTTGAATATAACCACCTGATCTAAAATCAAGAGTCTCACCTTCGGGTAGTTTAACAACAAATTCCTTAATAAATGAAGCAACGTTACCATTAGAAATAACCTCACATTCCCATTTCTTAATACCAAATATTTCAGGAGCAACGCTAATTTCCATGTCTTCACGAACCTTAACCTGACAGCCCAAACGCCAATTAGCCATTTGTTCTTTACGAGTAAAGAATCCTTTTTCTGTAGGAAGTATTGAGCCTCCACCCGAATTTACCTGAACATGGCACATTCCGCATGTTCCACCGCCGCCACAGGCAGATGGAATATATATTTTGTTTGAGGAGAGTGTAGATAATAAGGTAGAGCCTGGGTCGGTTTCCAGTACCTTCTCATCATTAATTGTAATTTTAACTTTTCCTTGTGGCATTAACTTTTTACGTGCAAAAAGCAAAATCCACACAAGCAAAAGCGTTATCAATAAAAATATGGCGATACTCATGCCAATAACTACACCTATTCCAACTTGCAGTAAAGTCATTTTATATAATGTTTAGTTCTTATACTATAATTTAATACCAAGGAAGCTCATAAAAGCAATTCCCATTAATCCAGTGATAATAAATGTAATTCCTAGTCCACGCAGGGCAGGTGGTACATTTGAATATCTAATTTTTTCTCTAATTGCGGCGATACCTACAATAGCTAGAAACCAGCCAACACCCGAACCAAGTCCGAACGATGTTGCTTGAGCTAAGTTTTGATAGTCTCTTTCCTGCATAAATAATGAACCTCCAAGAATGGCACAGTTAACAGCAATAAGAGGAAGAAATATACCCAAAGATGCATAAAGTGCTGGAGTAAATTTCTCAACAATCATCTCAACTAATTGAACCATTGATGCAATAATTGCAATAAAAAGAATAAAACTTAAAAAGCTAAGGTCGACGTCGGCAAAACTTTCGTCAAGCCATGCCAATGCACCAGGAGCTAATACAAATTCGTTAAGAAGATAATCAACAGGTACAGTAATACCAAGTACGAATATAACTGCAAGACCGAGTCCTACAGATGTTTTAACAGTTTTACTAACAGCGAGGTACGAACACATGCCTAAAAAATAGGCAAATACCATGTTGTCGATAAAAATGGATTTTATAAATATGTTAAATATTTCTTGCATGGTATATTATTTTTAATTTTTCTCGATTAAATCACGTGTGTAATAACGTTGTACCCATATAATTACTCCCACAGTAATAAGAGCCATTGGGGGTAAAATCATTAACCCATTGTTTTTGTATCCAAACTCATAAAACATTTCTGGAACAACAGCGTAACCTAATACAGTGCCTGAACCAAATAATTCGCGAATAAATGCAATAAGAATTAATATAATTCCATAACCTAGTGCATTACCGATTCCATCTAAAAAAGCAGGCCATGGTTTATTACTCATTGCAAAAGCTTCCAAACGTCCCATGATGATACAGTTTGTAATAATCAATCCAACAAATACTGATAATTGCTTACTTACGTCATACATAAATGCTTTAAGTACCTGATCAACTAATATTACCATTGAGGCAATAATAACAAGTTGAACAATAATTCTAATTCGTGGTGGAATTCCATTTCTTAATAATGAAACCACAACATTAGAGGCTGCCATAACCACAAGTACCGAAATTGACAATACAATTGCTGGCATAAGTTTTGCTGTAACCGCAAGGGCGGAACAAATTCCTAATACCTGTACTGTAATGGGATTGGTTAGGTTTATTGGTGTTTTAAGTAACCTTATATTTTTAGCCGAAAACAGAGGCTCTTTTTCTTTAATTTCTGCGCTCATCTTCTATCTGTTTTTTTGTAAGTATGGTAAATAAGATTCCAATATATCTCTAATCATATCATTCACACCATTACATGTGATTGTTCCTCCTGATATTGCATCAACACCATGGATTCGTTGATTTTGCGGAAGTGTACCAACACCGCCTTTCACAACCATAATTGATGTGAACTGATTTTGATCATCAAATATTTTTTTACCAACAAATTGTTTTGTGAAGTCTTCAGTGGTAATCTCAGCACCCAAACCAGGTGTTTCTCCTTTGTGGTCAAATGTAACTCCAACAATAGTATTTAAATCATCGTTTAAAGCCATATTGCCCCAAAGTGGCCCCCAGAGTCCTGCTCCTCTAAAAGGAATAATATAGAGCTTGGCTCCATCTTTCTCAATAACATAAAGGGGAAGTTCGTATGGTTCTCCTTTTGATTTAAGATATAATTGTTTCTTCATATCAATTTTAAAGGCTTTAGCATCTTCCATTTTTCCGCCTGTGTACGAATCAACAACATCACCATCTTGGTTAATTACAATTTCTTCTTTAACATATTCGTTAAAAAACATCATTGCATTTGATGAGTTAACATCCGGAATTTTAGCAGAGACTAGTATGCCTCCCATTTTATCGATAGCTACATTTCTTTCCTGAAATGGTTTCAGTAGCATCGCAGCCGTGGATAACAATGCCGCAGCAATGATTACCATAATGGCAGCGTATCTGAATATATAACCGTTACTATACATAGTTTATATATTTAATATTTCTTAATTTTTTAAAGCTAGTTTCATACGTTTTAGTCTCTTCTTAATGTTAGATTCGATTACATAATAATCGATTAACGGAGCAAAAACATTCATTAGAAGTATCGAAAGCATAACGCCTTCGGGGTAAGCCGGATTGAAAACTCGAATTAGTATTGCGATAACACCAATAAGGAATCCGTATATGTACATACCATTTTTAGTTTGGGTTGCTGTAACCGGATCTGTTGCCATAAATACAGCACCAAATGCAAAGCCTCCTAATAATAGATGATTTAAAGGATCCATTTGCATATATTCATTTGCTCCCCAAAGATTAAAGAGAAATCCCATTAAATAACCTCCGGCAAAAACGGTGAACATTATTCTCCAATTTGCAACTCCTGTTGCCAGAAGTATAACAGCACCTATTAAAATCATGGGCACCGAGGTTTCTCCAATGGAACCGGGAATTATTCCCAAAAACATATCGTATGCTGATGGTAGTTGGTCGAAATTACCAACAAGTGCATTACCAAGTGGTGTTGCACCTGTAACTGCATCACCCATTTCACTTATCCATACCTTTTCACCCGACATATCGCTAGGATATGCGAAGAATAGAAATGCACGTGCAATTAAAGCAGGGTTTACAATGTTCATACCAGTACCGCCAAATACTTCTTTACCAAATACCACTGCAAAAGCAACAGCCACGGCAACTTGCCATAATGGAGTTTCCGAAGGTACAATCATAGGAATAAGTAATCCGGATACAAAAAATCCTTCATTTACTTCATGTCCTCTAATTTGAGCAAAAAATATTTCTAAGCCAAGACCAACTCCATAACTTACAATAATAATTGGAAGCATTTTAAGGAATCCATAAAGGAACATCGTAATAAAATCAGAAGTTTCTCCCATTGATGTGAAGTGCTGATAACCGATATTCCACATTCCAAATAATAATGCAGGAATTAGTGCAATAAACACAATTATCATGGTTCTTTTCATGTCGATGGCATCCCTAATATGTGATCCGGAA
>JASFZK010000229.1:0-5965 GCA_045267845.1 Bacteroidota bacterium
GAACATGATAAGGACACAATTTTAGCTGCTGATCATATAGTTGATATCGGTCCAGGAGCTGGCAGACATGGTGGTGAAATTGTTGCTCAGGGGTCACCCGATTCAATTAAAAACAATGGTACAATTACGGCCGAATACCTAAATGGAACTAGAAAAATTAGTATTCCTAAAAAAAGAAGAAAAGGCAATTCAAAAAACATATTGCTCAAAGGAGCCACAGGTAATAATCTCAAAAATGTTAATTTAAAAATTCCGCTTGGTCAGTTAGTTTGTGTTACCGGTGTTTCTGGAAGTGGTAAATCATCTTTAATTAACAATACCCTCTACCCTATTTTGAGCAATCATTTTTATAGATCGCTCAAAAATATATTACCATATAAATCAATAGACGGTATAGATAATATAGATAAAGTTATTGATATTGATCAGTCACCCATTGGACGAACACCGCGCTCTAATCCAGCCACATACACTAAAGTATTTGATGAAATCCGTAAACTTTACGGAAGCCTTCCCGAATCGAAAATACGAGGTTATAAACCTGGCCGATTTTCATTTAATGTAGTTGGCGGACGTTGTGAAACATGTAGAGGTGCAGGAGTTCAAACAATTGAAATGAATTTTCTACCTGATGTTTATGTGAATTGTAATGATTGCATGGGTAAGCGTTACAACCGCGAAACCTTGGAAGTTAGATACAAAGGCAAATCAATAAATGATGTGCTTAATATGACAATTAATCAGGCAGTTGAGTTTTTTGAGAAGATACACTTTATTACTAATAAACTAAAAGCACTTAAGGATGTGGGGCTAGGCTATCTAACTCTGGGCCAGTCGTCCACCACAATCTCAGGAGGCGAGGCACAAAGGGTAAAACTTGCTGCAGAACTATCTAAAAAAGATACTGGTAATACACTTTATATACTTGATGAACCAACTACTGGTCTACATTTTGAAGATGTGAAAGTACTACTTGGCGTTCTAAACAAACTTGTTGATAAAGGAAATACAATTCTAATTATTGAACATAATATGGAAGTAATTAAGGTAGCTGACCATATTATAGATTTAGGTCCTGAAGGTGGAGAAGAAGGTGGAGAAATACTATGCACTGGTACACCTGAAGAAATTGCAAATAGTACAAGTAGCAAAACTGCATTCTTTATTAAAAAAGAGTTGAAAGAAGGTTAATAAGCCTCAAACCTTCAATGCTTTAATCAATTTTGGTATAGTTAATCCTTGCACTATTATTGAAAAGGCAACCACACAATAGGTAATAAAAATATAAAAATGCCCATGTTCCGACTCGTCAATGGTTAAAGCAAGAGCAAATGCCAGTGCACCTCTTAAACCACTCCACGTCATTATTGTAACCATTTTTATATTAACCCATGGGAATTTTCGAACACGTTTATCTACTATAAAATAGGGAATTGTAACAGAAATAAATCTTCCAATTATTACAATTATTATGGCAAATATCGCAGCCATAATATTTATTTGTGTAGGATCTATTAAAATAATTGCCATACCCATCAAAACAAATAAGCTGCTATTAAAAACGATATCAATAACTTTCCAAAAACTATTTATAAGTCTTTCAGTCTCTTTTTCTGCATGTTTATGAACCCAGTTACCAACAATTAACCCGGCACTTACCATTGCCAAAGGACCCGAAACTTCAATTATATTTGCTAAGGCATAGCCACCAGTAGCCACAACTAATGTTGCCATTATTGTACTATCAGGATCCTTATTTAACTGCTTTAAAAATAGCAGCGAAATCCAACCAATTACAATTCCAAAAAGAACACCTCCTCCAGCTTGCCTAAGAAATAGCAGTGATGTTTCCGTTAACGAAAAACCACCACTATTGCCATCAATTAGGTTTAAGATTGTAATAAATATTACAATCCCAATTCCATCATTAAACAATGACTCTCCTTCAATTTTAATTGAAATATCTTTTCTAACCTTAAAATGACCAAAAATACCAAGTACGGCTATTGGGTCGGTGGGTGAAATTAATGCACCAAATAGCAAGCAGTGCAAAAATGAGAAATCTAATCCCAATGCACCAAATGCAATAAATGTCAAATATCCAATAATAAAAGTTGAAATTAATGTACCAAACACAGCAAATGTAAAAACAGGTATTCTTTCCTTATGAAGTTCCTTTATGTCGATATGCACTGCACCTGCAAATAATAAAAAACTCAGAATCCCATTCATTAAGAATTGCTCGAAGTCAATATCCTCAACAATATCTGGAATGGCACTAAACAACTCAGGTAAAGTAAATTTAATAATAATTAATACTCCTGAGAGTATCATGCCTAGTATCATTAAACCTATGGTTAAAGGCAATTTCAAATAACGAGAATTAATAAAGGTAAATAGGGTTGCTATACCCAAAAGCAAAATAAATGACTGATACATAATTTTTTATATTCTAGTGTTAAATTAATACTAGCTACCGCTATATTTTTAATGCCTTAATAACTCTTGGTATGGTTAACCCTTGTACAATTATTGAAAATGCAACAACACAATAGGTTAGGAAAACGAAAAACTCTTTGTTATATGCTTCATCAATGGATAGTGCGAGGGCAAAGGCAAGTGCTCCTCGTAAACCACTCCATGTAAATATTGTAACTATTTTAAGGTTTTCCATATGTGTCTTGCTATTATTTTTATAAACAATAATAGCTGGCAATAATACCGAAACAAACCTACCAAAAAGAACTATGACTATGCCAATTATTGCAGCTGTAAAATTCATATGCGAAGGATCGACAATAATAATAACCATCATACCAATTAGTACAAATAGACTGCTATTAAAAACAGTATCGATAACTTCCCAAAAACTATCAAGTAGAGTTTTAGTGTCTTTTAACGCTTTTGTATTTGTCCAATTACCAATTACGAGGCCAGCAGATACCATTGCTAATGCACCCGAAATATCCATGTAGTTTGCAAGTGCATAGCCACCAGTTGCCACAACTATGGTAGCCATGACAGCACTTTTTGCATCATGTTTTAAATTTTTCAGAAACAATACTGAAACCCAACCAATTAAAAGACCAAATGCAGTACCACCAACAGCTTCTTGCATAAACAATATTGCAGTCTCTCCATACGAAAAACTCTCACTACCACCCTTTATCAGATGCAGAATTGTAATGAAAATCACTATGCCAATTCCATCATTAAACAACGATTCACCCTCAATAGTAGAACTAATATCTTTACGAACATTATAACTTTTAAATATTGCAAGTACAGCGATGGGATCGGTAGGCGAAATTAATGCACCAAATAACATGCAATAAAGTATTGGAATATTGAGACCGATTAAACCAAATGCATAATAGCTTAATGTACCAATAATTATAGTTGATATTATTGTCCCCAAAACAGCAAAAACAAATACAGGAATACGCTCCCTATTTAAGTTTTTAATGTTGATATGCACGGAACCAGCAAATAGTAGGAAGCTAAGAATTCCGTTCATTAGGAAATTCTCAAAATCAATTTTATCAACAACATTTGGAAGTAAGGCAAAAGTATCGGGGTAAAAATGACGAATTCCAATCATAATTATGGACACCCCAATTCCGAGAATCATTAAGCCGATTGTTAATTGTAGCTTAAGGTATCTATAATTAATGAAGGTTAACAGAGTTGCTAACGCGAGAAGTATAATAAATGATTGATACATAAAGCAATTATTAGATAATTAAAACAATCAAAACAAAGATATTAAAAATAATAATAAAGATTGTATTTTTGCATCCTCAAAAATTTTAATAAAAATACTAATATGAAACATGCCGCAATACATACCGCTAAAGGTATAATGAAAGTAGATTTTTTTGAAAAAGATGCTCCTAAAACAGTTGCTAACTTTACAACACTCGCAGAAAAAGGTTACTATGACGGATTAAATTTTCACCGTGTGATTCCAAATTTTGTAATTCAAGGTGGTTGCCCAGATGGTAATGGAGCAGGTGGCCCTGGTTATCAAATTGATTGTGAGCTTGATGGCGACAACCAATACCACGACAAAGGTGTTCTTTCGATGGCACATGCTGGCCGTAATACTGGAGGATCTCAATTTTTCGTTTGCCACTCACGCGAAAACACTGCACATTTAGATCGTAACCATACTTGCTTTGGTAAAGTTGTTGAAGGACTTGATGTTATTGATCAAATAAGTGAAGGTGATAAAATTGAAAAAATAGTTATTACTGAGGACTAAAAAATGTTCTCAAGTTGTCAGGTTATCGGGTTGTTAGGTTAAAAGATTAACAATAACAACCCGACAACAATGATAACAAACTTACAACAATGACAACAACAACGAAACAACAATGATCTTCTTACGTCCTGAATTCTTGTATGGTTTATTTGCACTGGCGATTCCAGTTATCATACATTTATTTAATTTCAGAAGACATAAAAAATTATATTTTAGTGATATATCGAGGCTAAAAAATATCACAACCCATACCCGTAAACAACAAAAGTTAAAACATCTTATTGTATTACTTTTAAGAATGTTAGCCATCTTTTTTATCGTATTTGCACTTGCAGGACCTGAGCTCAAAAAAGATAAATCAAACAATACTTCCAGATCGAATACAGTTGCATTATATATTGATAATTCCTTTAGCATGATGGCAGAAGGAACTAGGGGAAGACTGTTTGAAATTGCACGACAGGACGCTTTGCAGCTAGTTGAATATTCATCTGACAATACGAATTTTATTTTCCTCAACAATAGCAATGACGGTCAACTAAACAGGGTTTTGGGTAAAGAAAGTGCCATTTCGGAGTTGGAAAAACTCACAATAATACCCCACACAAAAAAATTATCTCAGGTTATTATTTCGCGTAATCGAATCTTAGAGAATAGCAAACTGAAGAGTTGTGACACATATTTGTTCTCTGATTTTCAAACAAATTCGGCAAATATTTCAGAGCTACCAACAGATAGTGTTAACAACTATTATTTTATTCCTTTTCAACAGCTCCAAAACAAAAATATTTACATTGATAGTTGTAGCTTTACTTCCCCTGAAATAATGAAGGATAAAACCATAGGGCTTACCGTATGGTTAAAAAATGATTCGGATATTAATTATGAGAAGGTACCACTCAAGTTAATTATTAACAACCAACAAAAGGCAGTTGCAAGTATTGATATTAAGGCTGGTACAACCAAACAAGTTGTCCTAAACTTTACTGTAGTAAAAACTGGTTGGCAGTATGGACTTGTTGAATTAGAAGATTTTCCAATAACTTTTGATGATGGAATGTTTTTTGCGTTTAATGTAAAAGAAAAAATTGATGTGCTTGTGATTGGTTCGAAAACCAATAATGGTTATTTGGAAAAATTTTATGGATCTGATGATATTTTTGATGCTCAGGAAATGAATTACCGAAGTATCGATTTTGGATTACTCAAAGATTTTGACCTAATTATATTAAATAGTATTCCGAGTATCTCATCTGGTTTAACCAGCAAAGTATTTCAATACATATCTGACGGAGGAAATCTACTATTTATACCTGCAGAGGTAGAAAATATTAAATACAATTCCTTTTTTCTAGAGGAAATGAATGCTGGTGAGATTATTAGTTTTGACACAACCGAAACCAGAGTAACTCGATTAAAACTTTCGAATAGCTTATTTTCTGAATCAATAAAAAAAATACCTCAAAATGCTGACTTACCAACTATTAAACAGCATTTTAGTTACAAATTTCCTATTTCAACTGGTGTAGAAACATTGGTTAGTTTACTATCAGGAGATGATTTTCTTTCGAAAAAGAATATAGGTTCAGGACAACTATATATTCTATCAACTGGCCTTGATATTAACTATGGGAATTTTGCATCACATTTATTGTTCGTACCCATTATGCATGGAATAGCTTCAAAAAGCGGATCTATTCA
>JASFZK010000230.1:0-5472 GCA_045267845.1 Bacteroidota bacterium
CTAACATTTTTAGTTGCTATTCCCACATCAATAAAAGTATTTAACTGGCTGGCTACCTTGTACAAAGGCTCAATTGATGTACAGGTACCATTACTTTATGCACTTGGTTTTATTTTTAATTTCTTAATTGGCGGTTTAACCGGATTGGTTGTTGGTGCGCTTGCCGCGGATGTACATTTACACGACACATATTTTGTTGTTGGTCATTTCCATTATGTAATGTTTGGCGGTACAGGCTTCGCATTTTTTGGCGCAATGCATTATTGGTTCCCTAAAATATGGGGACGTATGTATAATAGAGTTAGAGCAAATATTGCTTTTGTAATCATTTTCGTTGGCTTTAATATTTTGTATTTTCCGATGCTAATTTTAGGGATAATGGGTATGCCACGAAGATATTATGATTATCTACCTGAATTTCATACACTAAATAAGATTTCAACCTATGGCTCATGGATACTTGTGATTGGATTGTTGTTTATGATTTACAATTTAATTATGGGTTATTTAAAGGGACCTAAAACGACCGATAACCCTTGGAATGGTATAACACTAGAGTGGCAAACAAAATCGCCGCCACCACTTCACAATTTTGATAAAGCTCCTAAATTAGTTGAGGGCGGACCATATAATTATCCTAACGCATATAAAGGATAAAAGAAAAACAGAATTTATAGTTTTAATAAAACTAAAAACTAATAATTTATGGAAAATACTTTCGTACTACCCAATTCTGGTCATAATTACGATGCCAAAGCATCAAAGATGGGTATGTGGTTATTTTTATACACAGAACTATTATTATTTGGAGGCCTATTTATTGTTTACATGGTTTACAGATCGATGAATCCTGAGGCATTTCTCGAGGCATCATTAAATTTAAATGTTTGGCTAGGATCCATAAATACAGTGGTATTATTAACCAGTAGTATGACCATGGCAATGTCAATAACCGCATTACAATTAGGCAATAAAAAGCTATCACTTCAGCTTCTGGCACTTACAATATTAGCATCTGTAGTATTTATGGTGATTAAGTATTTTGAGTGGGGATCAAAAATTGAACATGGGCTGTGGCCAGGAATGGAACATTTTATCAACTTATCACATGGTGAACAGCTTTACTTTTATTTATACTTTTTCATGACAGGATTGCATGGACTTCACATTATCATTGGTGCTATTTTTATAATAGTAGTAATGATTAGAATAAGAAAAGAAGAGATAAATAAAGATAAGTATCAATTACTAGAAAATTCTGGTTTGTATTGGCATCTTGTGGATTTAATATGGATCTACCTATTTCCTTTATTCTACTTAATACATTAAAAAGCATGAGTAAAAATATTAATAACGATATCGACCATACTGAGCACATAACTAGTTATGCTGAGCATTTTGGCACATGGGTTAGTTTAATACTGCTAACTGCAATGACAATCTTTATTTCTGTATTTAGAGCTGATTTATATACACTTACAGTGGCTACAGCTCTATTTATTGCCAGTATAAAAGTACTTGTTGTTGCATATTATTTTATGCATCTAAAATACGACCCTAAAATTTACCGTATAATGATACTGATTGTGATGGCTTTATTTGCAGTCTTTTTAATTATGCTAACTATAGATTATTTAACACGATAAAACTAACTACATGAACGCATCAAATTTTGTAGAAGGAGTTGATTTTTCACTTTATTTAATTCTGGGAATCTCAGTTTTTTTCCTTGTTGGGATTACAATTGTAATGATCTATTTTGTATTCAGATACAGCAAAAAAAATAACCCAGTTGCAACTAACATCACTCATAATATCTATCTGGAAGTTCTCTGGACAGTGATTCCTACCGTACTGGTAATGATTATGTTTTGGTACGGGTGGACTGGTTACAAACCAATGCTAACTGCACCAAAGGATGCCATGGAAATAGATGCAATTGGGCAAATGTGGAAGTGGACATTCAAATATCCAAATGGCAAAACAACCGATTCACTTGTTGTTCCGCTTAATAAACCAGTAAAGCTAAACCTTATATCAAAGGATGTAATACACTCTTTATATATTCCTGCTTTTAGAATAAAGCAAGATGTGGTACCTGGTACTGAAAATATGATGTGGTTTATTGGGCAAAAGCTAGGCACTTATGATATCCTTTGTGCCGAATACTGCGGACAACTACATTCGTACATGTTGAGTACAGTAAGTGTTATTGATGATAATGATTATGACACTTGGTTAGTTAGTTCACCAGATACAAGTAACGAACATCCTGGCCTTACACTACTTAAAAGTAATGCTTGTCTTTCGTGCCACACAAGGGATGGAAGCCGACTTGTAGGTCCAAGTTTTAAAGGCTTGATGGGCAAATCAGAAACCATAATAACAAACGGTACCGAAACACAGATAGTTGTTGACAACCAATACATAATCAACAAAATAAAAACACCATCTTTAACATCGGTGGTTGATTACCAATCGGGATTAATGACACCTTACGATGAAATTTTATCTGATGAAGAAATAAATAGTATTATAGAATATATTTCAACATTGAAATAATCTGATTTCTGTATTAAATTTATTACAAATTACGAAAATGAAAAAATGGATTAGTATACTAATGGATCTTAATAAGGTTCGTATAACATTTGCTGTAACACTTACTACAGTAGCGGGTTACATACTTGCAAAAGGGGCAATAGATCAAGGTATAATACTTCCAGTTCTTGGTATATTTATACTGGCATGCGGTTCAGCAGCAATAAACCATATTCAGGATAGAGACAAAGATGCAATAATGGAACGCACCAGTAATCGTCCTATTCCATCTGGAGATATAAGTACTTCACTTGCCATGATAATAGGAATATCAGAAATAGTAATAGGTTCCATATTAATTTATTTAGGGAGTGGTTTTTTAGCAATGCAGCTTGGAATACTAGCATTGATATGGTACAACGGCATTTATACACCACTGAAACGAGTAACAGCATTTGCTGTAATTCCGGGAAGTATAATTGGTGCAATTCCTCCCTTGGTTGGGTGGGTGGCTGCTGGAGGAAGTTTATTAGATCCCAAAGCAATGGTGCTTGCACTTTTCTTTTTTATGTGGCAGGTACCACATTTCTGGCTACTTATGCTAAAATATGGTGATGAGTATGAGAAAGCTGGTTTCCCTTCAATTACATCTACAATTAGTAAACGATTAGTAAAATATTATACGTTTTTGTGGACTGTTGCCACAGCTATTTCGGCACTTATGATTGCCATGTCAGGTCTAATTACCTTATTAATATTTAAGATAATGATACTTATGGCATCCATATGGTTGATTACAGTATTCTCAAAATTACTACTTAAAGAGAAACAAGAATTTAAGCCTTTCTACTACTTTATGAGAATCAATTACTTTGTATTGATAATGATATTTGTACTAAGTATTGCACCACTTGTGAGTTAAGCTTTATACTATACTAAATAACCATTATATTACTTATGAATTTTCGAGATTTATTTTTGACAAATGGATTTATTGAACACAAAAAAACCCAGTATCTTTTTGATTAAAGATACTGGGTTTTCATTTTTATATTAATTATAACAAATCCTCAATTTGCTTAAAGGCCTCAGAGCTACTTGGACGTTTTGCAGCCGCATCCACAACGTTTCCTTCTTTATCATAAAGTACATAACGTGGGATAAATTTTACATCAAATAGTTGATTATACTCATTATGTATTTTACCTGACACTAGATAATTTTCACCAGTGATTTTAAGTTGTTTCACACTGTTCTCCCAAGCCTTTGGGTCGCGATCAGAAGACATATATAAAAAAACAACATCTTTATCTTTAAAATACTGTTGCATTCTTAATGAGTGAGGCATCTCACCTTTACAAGGGCGACACCAACTTGCCCAAAAATCGAGGTAAATTACCTTACCTTTATAGGAGTTAATAATATTTTCAAACGACATGCTTGCATATTTTGCATCGTTAAGGTTAACCATATTAGTACCTTCTACATATCCATCTTCAACAGCTATTTGCTGTGCAAAGACATTTATCGAAAATAATAGTACTACTGAAAGCGTTAATGTTTTAATAATATTCATAGTTGATTTTTTTTATTGAACGCAAAATTATAATTGTTTTTCAATTTGTGATAAAATAACATATCAATTATTGCTTTTTTTTATCTATAGACGCAAAAATTGAGTAATCCTTACATAATACAATGTAATTCGTATATACATGATAAAATATCTATACATAGAAAATCAATCAAAGTTCACGACATTATTAAACTCTTATTTTTTAAACTACTAACTATTGCTCAAACACAAACTGAACAATGTTAGCACCCATCCTAAGCGCTTCCTCTCTCTTTTCATTTGAGTCGTTGTGTACATCAGAGTCTTCCCAGCCATCTCCCAAGTCACATTCATAATCATAAAAACAAACAAGTCTACCTTCGTAAATCAATCCAAAGCCCTGAGGAATCTTATCGTCGTGCTCATGTATTTTTGGTAATCCATTATTAAAATCATATTTTTGATGGTATATGGGATGATCAAAAGGAAGTTCAATAAACTCTAAACCCGGAAATACTTTTTTCATTTCTCTACGAATATACTCATCAAGTCCATAATTATCCGAAATATGCAAGAAACCACCAGAAATAAGATAATTTCTTAGATTTTCAGTTTCTTCAGGACTAAAAATTACGTTGCCATGACCTGTTAAATGGGTTAAGGGGAAATTAAACAACTCAATACTACCTATATTAATGGCTGGAACATCAGTACTTATTTGGGTATTTAGTTTATTATTACAAAACTTAACTAAATTGCTTATGGAAGTTGGATTTGCATACCAGTCGCCACCACCGCTATATTTGAGAAGGGCAATTTTTACTTCCTGTGATTGAATTATATTTACTGTTAAGAGAATAAATATTAATAAAATTGTTTTTTTCATGTGTTGCAAAAATATGTGTATTAATTAAACTATCCACAATATTATATCACATACTTATTCTGTATGAAAATTTTAAAAGAAAAATATTTGATGGTGATACATTTACCAAATTATCAATATGAACATTAAAGTTAAAATCTCCATAAGGTACATCACCACCCCTACCCTGCGACCACACTGCAAATATAGTTGAACCGGGAATATATTCCCATCGGATAACAAAATTTGACCGAAACTCAAATACACTAAAATCAGGATTTTCAAATGTAAAAGAGGATTGCCCATCTTCAGTTACTTCATAAGTATTTAATGCCTCATCGTAGGATATTTCACTATCTGTAAACACATGATATTGATCATTAACTGATGGATTTCCAGCATCTACAACTTCTGCAAAACGTGAGTAATCAGCACTGTACACAAACGGCTGACCCCAGTATTGCAAACTTAAATCAGGAGTAATAGAAAAATTAATTCTTATATCCATACT
>JASFZK010000231.1:0-5456 GCA_045267845.1 Bacteroidota bacterium
ACGAATAACAGCCACACCAATTTCAGATGAAATTAACTGTAATTGTGAAGAGATATTATTAAAAATAAAATTAGGTAACGGAATCATAAAGAGCAGTATAATCAAAGGAACAAATATTATTTTGAATCCTTCTCTTCCCAATATGGCTAAGGCCACACCAAAAATAGATACAACAAATGCATATTGAATAATTGTATATAATGAACTTAGCTCACCTGCATAAAAAAGAAATAGCCCCAATCCTGTTATAAATACGCCTAACCATGAACCATCAAATTCTATTTTTTCTAATTGATCGCTTTTTTGCCAAATTAAAAATAATGTAATAAATGGAATAATAAATCCATGGCCATATTCCTCACGCACTTCCCACCACTTCACCATGAAAGCCAGTCCGTCATAAAATACAAATATTAGTACCAGTAATGAAACACTAATTAACGCATAATCTTTAATTGAAAAATTTTTTATTGAGATATTACTTGTCATTCTTAATCCACGCTACAAAATAGTTTAATACATTGGTTAATTATTATATTCGAACATAGAAACATACAACACATCAAATACTCTCTACTATTATTTGTTGTGCATTCTTTAACGTATTTTCAACAAAGGCATTTTTAGTATTATTCTTATAATGTTGGTAATCCGTATTATTACTTAGCATTTTTTTCATAGCCACATAAACACTGTCTATTAGAGAGCTATTCATAGGTAAACCGACATTATGTTTATGTACTTGCCAACCAATTATACCTTCATTTGTTGCTAAAACAGGTAAGTTATACTTACACGATTGAATCAATACACCACTCGCTCTAAAGTGACCAATATAGCCTAACCAACAACAATAAGCTATTGAAAACAAAACAGATTCTTCTTCTGATGAAATAAATCGATCAATAACAATCAAACGCTTATTTTCGAGTAATGAGATATATTCTTTCTTTTGTAATTCCTTGTTAACACACCCATCTGTTTTACCTGCTAGTACAACTTGAAAGTTATAATTAGAGTCAAATTTGAGTAATGTTTTTAATAAAATAATTATACCTTTACGTGATGTAAGACTCCCATATACAAGAATAGTTTTAATTAACGAAGGTATACCTAACTCCTGTTTAATTTTTTCAATTACGCCTTCAACAGGTTTTATAAAATCAGCAGGTTCCGGTAAAAATATCAATTTTTTATATTTAGTATTTTTATAATACTGAGCTAATGCCTCATCAAGAGTAAATAATGATCTCAAGGTAGGTATTTGAAGAAATCGATTAAATAACCATTCTTTTATATTTGCACCTTTACGTTCAGGTGCATTTACACCAATTTTTGTATAATGAAAATCAGGCCTCATACTAATTCCTGAAAACCTACACTTTTTAAAAGGTGAGCCAAATACTGAAAAAGAATATAAAGCATGGTCAATAAATGGTATAAACACATTCTCTACATTCTCATGTATATTCACTCGATTGAATACTTCTTTAAATAATCGATAATGCATATAATCTTTAGATATTAATTTGAATTTAGTAAGCCATTTTATTTTTTCAACTAATAAATCATCTTCAAAAGATTTAAACGAAAAATTTTCATGCTGTAATTCACAGATTGACTGATGACCTAATTCACTTTCTGGCAAAGCCAGTATAACTTTATACTTTTTGTTCAAAAAACCCTGAACAATCCAACGAACATACTCCCCCCTATGCCCACTTAAAACCGTTTCAATAATTAATATACAAGGCTTATTCATTTGTTATACTTTTCATGAATTTTTTAGTAGCCTGCCACCACTCAGCCGTTTCGTCCCAATACAGCTGTTTATTATTATCATGATCCCATCCACCCCAAATAACTACACCATCAGCATGTGCGAGCGCAGTTTCAAGCTGCAGAGTCCAAAAATCAGCAGGCATAAAGTTCAACCCAATAAACCTTACTGAAGGATGATACTGTGGCCAAATATACACATAAACTGGCTTGCCATATCGTTTAGCCTGCTTAATATTTTCAACTGCATATTTTACCCAATCTTCTTTATTGGATGAAAACGTATAGAGTGATGGGAAAATTATATCTGCATTGTTTGCTAATGAAACTAGCTTATCGTTGTGATTTTGCCATTTTAAATATTTAGTAGATGATGATATTTCAAGCGCATCATAATAATTTCTTACAGGAAGCATACTGTAATATCCAAACTTTTTGTCTGGCATTTTCTTTTTATACAACTGAATAGTTTTAATATATTTATTTAAATTCTCAGTCAATTTCTTTTGATTGGTTTCTTTAAGAGACCAATGTTCTATATCCAGGCATATAACATCAATATTGAAAGCGCCTATACTTTTCTTTACATTTTTTATACTTTTAAGAAAAACATCCCCTTCAGGCGGCTTATCATTCAATTCTTTACTATCTGGCCAAATATTACCATCATACATAGTTTCAAGCGTTTTAATACCAATTGAAAAAGCCATTGGTATTCCCTTATCACGTACATTTTTAGAACTCTTATATAGGGTTGAGTCATATACTTTAAATTCACCAGCCGAATAAGCAATACCTGAAAACACAAACTCTAAAATTATAAAAAAACAAACATGATATTTAAATTTATTCATAAAAAACCTATAACATAATTATCGTAATTGAACACCTGAGGTTAATTTCTTGTCATCTTTAATTTCAGGCTTATCATGAGGACCACTACTGCTAGCAATAGTTTCAGTACGTAAACTTTTATTAAATCTTGCCAATACAATTAAAAGTCCAAATTGTATCGAACTACCTAAAAATGAACCTTGTTTGAACGATAGTAAAAATTCAAATAAAACCATTGCAACAACTGTCGCTAAAATACCCTTTTTAAGCTCATCACCATCAATTTTTTTAAGGCTTATTCGACTGTTTTTATATGACATATATAAAATATAGAGATACATAGAAAACCCAATGGCGCCTAACTCACCAATTATCTCAAGTGGCACAATATGAGTATAAAAGCCAAAAATGGATGGATCGTATGAAGCAGAACTACCAAGCCCAAATATTAAATTTCCTGGCGAGCTATACCATTGCTCGATTAATCTGGAGGCTGCTTCATAACGCCCCCCTATATCATCACCCATTTTATTTGTGTCCCAACGGGTATCTTCGCCTATAAATTCTGACATGGCCCAATAAGCGACAAAAGCAGTAAAACCAATTGTGATAAGCAAAGGAATGAAACATTTAATTTGATTTAAAGGGCGACTAACCGGTAACATCAATAATGAAACCAGTAGCATTACTATAAACTGCCCTCTTGAACCTGTTTTAACGGCTATCGCAAGACTAATAACAACCAACGATAAACGAACAATTGTCCATAGTTTATATTCGTTTTTTATATTCAATAAAACAGCTGCCAACATCACGTAACCAGCTAAATTAGCTATAGCTAAAGGATTTGTTTTACTATTAATTGAAACTGCAGCAAGTACAATAGTTCTATTACCCCACTGGGTAAAGAAAAGCAATAAAATTGATATGGCACCGCCAAAAATCACCATGAAAATCATTGCATCATAAAAATCATCTTTATTTTGAATAAGCAAAGGAGCTAGTACAGCCATTAATAAAATATAAGGCATTAATTGCCCCAGATTTTCAGCAGAAATATCTGGCACTGGCGACCATAGAACACTGGTCCCAGCATAAACATAAAGAAGTATGACAAAAATAGCTTCTATTGGATAATTAGATATTACATTTTTATCTTTTATTACTTTTAATACCAATGCATATAAAACAACCAAACCACTCATTACATTAACGAGGCTAGTATGTGCAATAAAAAAGACATCTCTCGATTGTAACCATTGTTCAAAACCAAAGGTACAAATCATAAACGAAAAAGCAATAGATGGACGTCTGGTACATATAATCAGTACTGCAACGATCACCAATATATAAATAAATACATACATTTAATAATCTTCTATCAAGATTTAGAAAATAAACCGCTCATATATTTAACCGTTACGTTAGTATGCTTAAACTGCAACAACAATAACAATGTTATATATACAACCATGAGGACAAATGCTTCAAAAATAAGGGATAGAACATCATTAATTGACTCACCAAAAAACGCCTGTGATTTGATAGCAACAATCAAGGCTATCAAACCCGAAAAAACAGTTAATAGTATGACTTTAACTACAAAAAAGTAGTTTATATTTAAAACGTTGGCCACAAATAATGAATAAAACACTCCAAAACTAAAGCGGAACAAGCTAACAGCTATAGCAATAGCTAGTAACCCTCCCATATATGCGCCTATAATAGCAGAACCGATGGTACCAGCAGCATCAATCATCATTAACATTGACACAGTTTTCCACTCCGCTCTAGATTCTAAAATAGATTTACCTAGAGGAACCAGAACAGTAGTTATCAAGCTTAATGACATAAGTTGTACAACAGGAATTGCATCATCCCACTTACCTTTCCAGATAAAGTGCACCGGGTACTCGGCTAATAAATACATTTGACATGCAATCAACGTCATTATAAATATCAGTATAATTAACATTTTTTTATAAGCACCCGCCTGACGAGCAGTATCATGCTTCATTTTAGACATAACCGGCATAATCACAGATTGCATACCTTGCGAAATAACTACGGCTATGGCTAGCGTTACCTGAAAACCAAAAAAATACAGCCCGACTGTTTCCTTACTTTCAAACAAGCCTATAACAAAATAATCTCCCTGTAATGATACTGAGATGGCAATCCCTGTAATAATCATCCAACGGGAAGAGTTTAAAATTCGCTTAAACATATATAAAGATAATTTTTTATGTTTAAACAGCTTCACCTTACACTTATACTTCCCATATATGCCTTCAAATATTGCAACGAATATCAGAGGAAGTATAAAACTCACCACACCAAAACCCAATACAGCTAATACTGCTGCTGAAGCATGTCTTACTATCGATGAATAAGCATCAAAACGAGCCACTTCAGAAAAACGTAAATCAATCGATAATTTCGTTCTATAAAAAAGCCCTGCTGTTCCAATAGGCAATGAGATTGCTATGATAGCTAAAAGTAAATATAAAACATCATCTTCGTATAACTGAACAATAAAGGATGATGTTAGGAATATAAATATCATAGCCATGATATTAAATAACATGGCATAACGTGCGTATGCATTTACCGCGACATCAAAACTATGTACACCACGTTGAATCAGTATCTGCTGAATTCCACCATTACGTAAAGCAATGAATATAATCGAACTTGAATAGGCTAACGCATAAAGCGCAAACTCTTCCTTAGATAAGTACCAGCCAAGTACAATTAGAGATAAAAAACTGCTAACTTTAGCAACAATCGTACCTATAGCCAGCCACAACATGCCCGATGAGGCTTGTTTTATATAACTCATA
>JASFZK010000232.1:0-7667 GCA_045267845.1 Bacteroidota bacterium
CTCTGATTAGCTGATTTTTAAGCACATTTCTTTTCATTGTGATTTTTTTTAATGATATGAAATTGAATAATGGGTATAAAAGTAACGAGGATATTAGTTCAATAATTGCGGAACTCCAAAAATAAACTACCTTGCAATTAACCTGCGTTAGGTTATTGAACAAAAAAAATGAGTTTCAATAAGAAGAAAAATATTTTGATTTGAAGGGATCATTTTGATAGCTAATTGGTATAATTTGTATTTTTACATTATGAATAATAAAAAAACAAGGGCAGCACGACTATCGGTTTTTTCGAATGGTTTTTTGGTTGTAATGAATCTAACGGTGGGGCTAATAAGCGGCTCGGTTAGTATTATGTCGGAAGCCATACATACTTTTATTGATATGTTAGCAGCTATAATGGCTTATTTTTCAGTTAGAATTTCTGACAAACCTGCTGACGAACACCATCCATATGGACATGGTAAATACGAAAACATTTCGGGAGTAGTTGAAGCCTTGCTCATTTTTGTTGCTTCGGGATGGATTATTTACCATTCCATTGGTCGACTTACAAGTAAACATGCAATTGATCACACAGGCTTAACCCTGGGCCTCATAGTAATGATAATTTCAGCAATTATTGACTTTATTGTTAGCAGACACCTGTATAAAATTGCAAACCAAACTGATTCAATTGCCCTTAAAGCAGATGCTTTACACTTAAGTGTCCACGTTTATACTTCGCTTGGCATTGGGGCTAGTTTAGCAGTAATTTACTTTACAGGATGGAATTTTTTAGATCCTGTTGCAGCGATAGTGGTTGCAGCATTTATATTAAAAGAAGCATTCGAAATACTGGTTGAAGCTTATAAACCACTAATAGATAATGCACTTCCTGAAGAAGAACAAAGGTTAATTGAAGATACAATTAACGATTTAAAACCTGAAAATATTAAATATCACATGTTACGAACCCGCAAAGCAGGATCCAACAGAGAATTAGATTTTCATTTGGAAGTAGATGGTAATATGACCGTAATGGAATCGCATAAGCTTTGTGACAAAATTGAAAACGAACTTCGGCGCAAGCTGCCAAATTTGGAGATTACTATTCATGTTGAGCCGATTGGGGGGTAGTTATTTTTGATATGGAGAAACCTTAAGTTGAGTAATTTATTAATCATTTTTTATAGAATTTTTTACATTTTGTATTTTACCCATGCATCGACATGCTCCACTGAATTAGGGCGTATTAATATATTTTTCTCCTTATCCAGTATAAACATAGTTGGTGTTGAAAATATGTAATAATCCTTTGCTGGTTTACTTTCCCATCCTTTAAAATCACAGTACGAAAGCCAGGGTAATTTTTCAGTAAATTCGTTAAATGACTTTTCATCAGTGTCAAGTGAAATAAAAATAACCTCCAGTCCTTTTGCTTTCCATGCATTATAGTAGGAACTCATTTTTGAGATTTCCTGAGTACATTTGGAACACCAGCTTGCTCCAAAGACAACTAAAACACTTTTATTCTCTATTTCACTTAAAGAATCTACGGATTGTGATACCCCAACTCCCCCATTTGTATTCCCATTTAAGAATGTTATATCAGGGGCGGTATTTCCTACTTTCATAGCACGATATGTTTCTAACTGGCTTGCCAACACATCTTCCAGTACACAAGAATTATTTTTGAGTAATGTTATTGCCAAATACTCGGATGCAGCAAACAGACTGCGTCTTTCCATTAAATCAAATAAATAATTTGACACATCATTTAATAAACTATAATTATCATCAAGATTCTGAATAATATAATCAGTTGATAAGTTCATCTGAGTAAATATACTATCCAACTGCTGTCCCTCATTTTCCAGCATTAAGTAATGTCCTTCAAGTATGTCATCTAGAATTCCACTATTATAAAGTCTTACATCATTAAAATTGATGGTACGAAATTCTGCAATATGTTTTGGAATTCGTTCTGGATAACGCTGGGTAGATAAAGGCATATCATCAATTAACTTACGCATGGGCAAATACCACGACACATAAGTTAATCTGTCAATACCGTTAAGAAATAAAGAATCCTGATTTTCCAATCGTTCTATTTCTTTTTCAATCACGATTAAATTTTCATGCTCAACCTTTAATATATCTACATTTTGATAAAGTGGTAATAAGTATTTCCACCCTGCCAGAGCTGCCTCTCTAGAATTATGATCAACAGCATATTGACTAAAGGTATTATTTTCCAAACTATTTTTAAATAATATACTATCAGGTTCATTCAAATGTGCACCATAAATTATAATGTTAGGTTCATTTAGCACAAGGAACAATCGTCCATTGTCAGAAGTTTCTAAATAACCCATTCCTTTATAAATAGGATTGAATGTAAGCTCAAAGTTCCCTAAACTATCAATAGTTGTTGTTGTCAGTTCAGTGGTATTAAAGCCTTCATATCCAAGCAATCTAATCTCCTGCAGTGAGTGATATTTTAAATGACCTGATATTTGTTGTGCTGATAGAATATCAGCTTGGAATATTAAGACAAATGCAATAAGAGATAATTGTAAATATCGTATTTGTAAATTATTTTTCAATGATATCATTTATTAATATAGTTTTGGTCAATTGTAACCTACAATTATTCTATTCTTTTATACAACGAACAGAAAACCCCTGCCCTCTTACATATGTACTTCCCATCCATGCGTTTCCGTCCATAAAAAACAAACCACTTGAACCGTTTCCATTTGTAGTACTACCCCAATAAGTACCTATACTTCCTACATTAATAACTGAGGCACTATTATTTCGTCCACCTGCAACCGTAAGTTTTAATGGTGAATTTACGGCTCCAAATGCTCCTGTTCCTGGCCAACTTAGCATCTCTACATTCCATTCAGAATGAGTAGGTATACGATAACCATCTGGACATGGATTATTAACCCCATATATCCCTTGCCATAAATTATCGTTTTGAGGGTTTCTCCAATCAGAATTAGGTGCATACTCAGAAATAATAAAATATCCATGTCCTGGGTCATCTGTACTACTTAAAGTTGTAGTTGTACCACTTGTTCTGCATTGATGACCATCACTTAGTCTGCCCCATTGGTACAAATCACCATAAGCATCATTATCGTTATAACTTGTAGCGACCTGTGAAGCTCCCAAATTACGATCCATCCAAATTTCGCCAGTGGTTGGATTATATACATTTTGGATTTCTGTGCCTCCAGTTATGCAATGTACAGTACCTGAAGGATATGTTGGTGCAGGATTTACAGTTATTACAAATATACATGTACCTCCATTATTGCTAGCTGTTGCTGTAAAGTTGTCAGTTTGTGCAACAATAGGCGTTCCGCTTCCTGTAAGTGTAAGTTGCTGAATTCCTGTTGAAGAAACAGTGCCCATACCACTAAAACTATATCCGTTAATAGAGTTGCTAGTTATATTCCAATAACCAGGTGAAGTGAAGTTTGCATCAATAATTACAGTGTTTGATGCAATAAGATCTACTCCTATTTCGAAAGAATTACTTATTGTTGTATTTGAACAGGAACTGCCTGTTCCAATTGAATAATTAGCAATATCATCCTTGATACAACGGACTGAATACCCACTTGCCCGATGATAAGAGCCATCTGTATACGCAGCACCAGACCTAAAGAATAAATAAACACTTTCAGTACCAACAACGGTGCTACTCCAATATGCACCATGTCCGGATGAAGTATTAATAGTGCCATCACTACTTGACCTTGCTCCTGCTCTCGGTAATTTTAACGGCGACCTATATGCATAATAAGCTATTGGAGCACCCCAACTCTGCATTTCTGCTGTCCATTCTGCCTCTGTTGGCAAACGATATCCACTTGGGCAAGGATTATTTGTTCCATTAGTACCCTGCCACAAATCATTGTTTTGAGGATTGCGCCAATCATTTGGTGAACTTAGTGATAAAATATAATTTGCATGACCCGGAGTGTTAGAACTACTTAGTGTGGTAGTTGTTGAACTTGTTCTACACTGATGCCCATCAGAAAGTCTTCCCCATTGGTACAAATCACCAAAAGCATCGCTATCTAACTCACCTGTTGCCACCTGTGAGGCACCTAAATTGCGATCCATCCATATTTCTCCAGTTGTAGGGTTGTGTACATTTTGTATTTCTGCTCCACCAGTTATGCAATGCACAGTTCCTGATGGATATGTAGGAGCTGGGTTAACTGTTATATTAAAAGTACATGTACCTTCGCCATTATTATTGGCTGTTACAATAAAGCTATCTGTTTGAGCTGTTAAAGGTGTGCCGCTTCCTGTTAAAACTATTTGATTTAAACCTATGTTTGAAACTGTGCCACTACCACTAAAAGTATAACCATTATTATTTGTAGTAGTAATATACCACTGTCCGATAGTTGTAAAAATGGCATCTATTGTAACTGTATTAGTGGCAATCATATTTATACCCTCCTGATATATTCCATCTGTACTTGTATTATCACATGAACTACCCGATCCAATCTCATAAACTGCGTAATATTCCTTAATACATCGTATGGAATGGCCAAATGCACGGCTATTATGTTGAATATTTGCTCCGTCGGTCCAAGTGTAAGATAAACGATAGGATTCATTACGCCAAATACTTTTACTCCATAAGTAGCCTGAACTATTAACATTTTCAATAACTCCAGAATAATATCTACGACCTCCTGCTGTTAATTTCAATGGTGAGCCATATGCACCAACATAATTATTTTCAGTCCAGCTTGATCTTTCATTGTCCCATTCTGTATCAGTTGGAATTCGATAACCTGTAGGACATGGATTATTTATTCCATTTAATCCTTGCCATAGATTTGTATTTTGAGGACTAAGCCAATCATAATTACCAGTATAATCTGAAATTATAAAATTGGAATGTCCAGGTACATTTGTGTTACTTAATGTTGTGGTTGTTGAGCTTGATCTACATTGATGTCCATCTGACAAACGCCCCCACTGATAAAAATCACCAAAGGCGTCACTATCATCTACACTAGTTGCGACCTGTGAAGCACCTAAATTTCTATCCATCCATATATCACCGGTTGTTGGATTAAAAACATTTTGTATTTCTGAACCACCTGTTATACAATGCACAGTTCCTGAGGGGTATGTAGGAGCAGGATCCACAACTACATCAAAGGTACAAGTTCCTCCTCCATTATTAGCTGTAGCAATAAAATTATCTGTTTGTGCAGTACTAGGAGTACCACTTCCAGTAAGCGTAAGTTGGTGAACACCTGTTGTAGTAACAGTATCTGAACCACTATAACTATAACCATTTATTGTATTTGTAGTAACACTCCAAATACCGGTTTCAGTAAAATTTGCATCTATAGTAGCTGTATTTGGCGTTATCAAAGTAACACCTTCACTATAAGGACCACTAATAGCAGTATTGGAACATGAACCACCAGTTCCAATTGTATAAATTGCATAAGGAGTTATAGCACTAGAGCCTATTGATAACTCTTTCCATTCATTATCAGCTGCATGAAAACAATATGTACAATTATCATCTGTACTGTAAACTAATAAACCATTTGCGGGGCTGGGTATTGCTTCTATCATAGCATTTGTCATGCGAGGAATTAATACACCTTTATTAAAACTCTTTATATCCAATATGGCACTATTATCAGCAGTGCTACCATCGGTATTGATAGCAACTTGAGATATTAGGGATGCAATGCTTATTATAAATAAAAATAGCAATGTTGTTATTTTCTTCATTGATTTCATTTTAAAATTAATCTTTAAGGCAGCGAACACTAAAACCAACTAACTTAGAATCGTAATTATATAATAAACCTGCGTTATTGTAGTAGATAAAGAGTCTATTGGCTATGCTACTATTACCTTCTGTACTACTCCACCAGTTACCATTATTACCAAAATCTAAAAATGCACCATTCGTATCACTACGTTTGCCTCCTGGTAAGGCATAAAATCCACTTTCATTTGTTGCCCCCGTATTTGGGCTATTCCAATGTGACGTTCCTATTTCCTTCATTTTACCTCCCGCAACAGATCCACCGCCTAAGTAATCAGATAATAAAATCATTTCCGCATTAGTTGGTACGTGCCAGCCTGCAGGGCAAATACCCTGCGTACCTTCTGTAGTTATATATTGCATCATTTCGTCCCATTGATATAAGGCACCATAAGTATCACAATTGCTTGGATTATCGTCGTAACAATATTTTTCTATTATACCGTTGTTGGTTTGGTCGATACTACCATCAACCCTAGTTCCAATATTAATATTTTCTGCCATCCAGCATTGTGATCCAATCAATACAGTATTGTATGAATTACCCTCACTGTCTGATATTACTCCACAACTGGGATATAATACACCTGCTCCTATTGACAACTCTTTCCATACATAATCTCCTGAATGAAAACAATAAACTTTACTATTATCGGTGCTATAGACTAGTAATCCAGCAGCAGGACTTGGAATTAATTCAATTTGAGTATTTGTCATACGAGGAATTAATACTCCCTTATTAGTACTTTTGATATCTAATATTGCATTATTATTAGGACTACTACCATCTGAATTTATTGCAACTTGCGCATTAGTGGAAATATTATAAACTAACGATAAGATTAGTATGAATAATGTTCTTTGTTTCATTTTTATGTGTGAATAAATCTATTTTTTTACAATATGCCTTTGTACCACAAACTTCAGCACAAACTCAGTTAAGTAGGCAACGGACACTAAAGCCGTACGTCTTGATTGGGTTATACCGATTCACATAGCCGCCGTTATAGTAAAGATGCCTAAGCCATGAATCTGTACCCGACCCTGATTCCTCAGTACTCGACCATATGTAGTTGTACTTGCCTTGATTGGAGAACGATCCACTGTAGCAGTAGCCTGCAGGGAGAGCAGTAAAGCCACTTTCATTTGTTGCACTTGTATTTGGACTATTCCAATGTGTTGTACTAATTTCTTTCATTTTACCCCCTGCAACAGAAACCCCTCCTAAAAACTGTATTAATGAAGTTAATTCTGCATCAGTCGGTAGATGCCAGCCATCCGGGCAAATACCCTGTACACCTTGAGTAGTTGCGTATTGCATCATTTCATCCCATTGATAAAGTCCACCATAAACAGTGCAATTTGCATTATCATCATTATAGCAATATTTTTCAATTGTGCCATCATTAGTGGGGTTGTTTACACCATCAATTCTTGTGCCTACATTCAGGTTTTCTGCCATCCAACATTGCGATCCAATTAGAACTGTATTATAAGTATTTCCATCGCTATCGTTTATAGTTGATGTTCCACAAACAAAAGGCGTTATTGTTCCACTACCATAATCAATCCCCTTCCATTCATTATCACTTGAATTATAGCAATAAACTTTACTATCATCAGTACTATAAACAAGTAAACCATCTGCAGGGCTTGCTATTGATTGTATTTGTGTATTTGTCATACGTGGCAATAGCACTCCTTTTGTGGTACTTTTAATGTCAAGCATGGCACTATTATCGGCGGCACTACCATCGGTATTAATTGCAATTTGAGCTCTAATTGATATAAACCCCATTAGAATTATAAGTAATAATATTGATATTTTTTTCATTGATTCTATTTTAC
>JASFZK010000233.1:0-3998 GCA_045267845.1 Bacteroidota bacterium
CAGAGGAAATATTTGTCAGAACCAACTCATGCCTGGTAACGACTTCGATGGTGGGTTCGCATCTCATATAAAAGTTCCTCACAAAAATCTGTGTTATGTACCGGAGAGTGTATTAGATAAATATAGATTAGCCGAGCTTTCAGTAGTTGCAGATGCTATTACCACACCTTATCAGGTACTTTTAAAGTCTGAATTACAAGAAGGGGATTTTGCAATATGTATTGGGGTTGGTGGAGTTGGTATATATGGAGCTCTTATTGCAAAAATATTAGGTGCAAAAGTACTTGCATTAGATATTAGCGATGCTAAACTTAATTTAGCTAAAGAACATGGTATTGATGCCGTTTTAAACGTAGCAGATCTTAATCCCAGAGAAGTAAAACAAAAAGTAAGAGATATTGCCAAAGAATTAGGAGTTTCTAAATATGGATGGAAGATACTGGAAATGTCAGGAACATCACAGGGACAGGAGCTTGGGTATAACTTAATAACTTTTGCTTCAACAATGTCAATTGTAGGATTTACAATGGACAAACCTAATGTAAGGCTAAGTAATTTAATGGCTTTTGATGCCAAATTAATTGGAACATGGGGGTGTAAACCTGAACTTTATAACGATGTTATTGATTTTATTGATCAGGGAAAGCTAAAAATTGGAGACTTTGTAGAAACCTTTCCAATGTCGGAAATTAATCAAGTCTTTAAAAATACTTTGGAGCATAAATACACTCGTAGGTCGGTTATGGTTCCTGATTTTGAATAAATATATTATTAACTAAAAAAACTTTAGAAATGCTTGTAAATCATAATATAACAGAGATAGAATATAAGGATATAATATTCGAAAAAAGAGCTTGCCTTGATAATGCAGGTAATCCAGTTGATGGATTATATAATGCATGGATTATTTTAAACAATCCCAAACAGTTTAATTCATATACAACGCAAGCCGTAAAAGAAGTAATTATTGCTTTCCGCGAAGCATCAAATGACAGAAGTGTAGTTGCAATTGTATTTACTGCTGTTGGCGATAAGGCTTTTTGCACTGGTGGAAACACAAAGGAATACGCTGAATATTACGCAGGAAACCCTCAGGAATACAAACAGTATATGAGACTATTCAATGATATGGTCTCAGCAATACTAATGAGTGACAAACCGGTAATTAACAGAGTAAATGGTATGAGAATAGGTGGCGGACAAGAAATTGGAATGGCATGTGATTTTTCAATTGCACATGATCTAGCACGATTCGGACAGGCAGGTCCCAAACATGGAAGCGCACCTGATGGTGGATCAACTGATTTCTTACACTTATTCGTAGGTATTGAATTAGCAATGTTTTCATGTACGGTTTGTGATCCCTGGTCGGCACACGAAGCAAGCAGGTACGGATTAGTATCAGAAATTGTTCCATCATTAAAAGTAAATGGTGAATTTATACCAAACCCAATGGTGTATACAGATATGTGGATTAACAAAAAGGGGACTATTATTTACGGAACTCCAAAAACAGGAGAAGAAAAAACACAAGCCAAAGAATTGCTTAAATCGGGCGAAGTGGATTTAGCTTTGTTGGATGAAGCTGTTGAAAAAATGTGTACAAAACTTCTCTACCTTATGCCAAACTGTTTAAGTAAAACGATTAACTCAATCAGAAAGAAAAAACTTGAACATTGGGATAAAAACAAAGAATCAAATAGGGAGTGGTTAGCATTAAATATGATGACGGAAGGCCGCGCCGGATTTAAAGCATTTAATGATGGACCAAGAGGCAATCGTGAAGTTGACTTTATTAAATTAAGACAATTATTAGCAGAAGGAAGACAATGGGACGATGAAATGCAAAAAGAAATATCTCCTGTTCAGGATTAGGTGAGAGAAAGCTAAAATAAATAATGATTGAATGATAAAATAATATGGAAATGCAAAAACTAGAATTAAATTATAAATACTCAGGTCAAGTTGCAGAAATCATACTAAACGATGGCAAAGGAAATGTTCTTGATAGTATAATGATGCAAGAATTAAACCAACTGTTTACTGATTTTAAGAAAAATCCAGATATTAAAATTATTACAATTGAAGGGGCTGGAAAACACTTCTCTTTTGGCGCATCAGTTGAAGAACATACTAAAGATCAAGTAGCTGAAATGCTGAATAGCTTTCATAAGTTGTTTTATAATATTGTAGATATGTCCATCCCCACCCTAGCAAAAATATCCGGACAATGTCTGGGTGGAGGGAATGAGCTAGCATTAATATGTAATTTTCTATTTGCTGATAAAACCGCATTTTTAGGACAACCTGAAATTATGCTTGGCGTTTTTGCACCCCCTGCCTCTGTTATACTTCCTCTTAAAATAGGGGCAGCTAGAGCTGAAGAATTGTTGATAACAGGAAATATTATACCTGCTGAAAAGGCTTTTGATGTTGGTCTTCTAAATGGTGTTTTTGAAGATCAGGAGACCATGAGCAAGAGTGTTGATGAGTGGATAGAAAAGTTTATTTTAAAAAAGAGTGCGATATCACTCAGGTATGCTGTAAAGGCAGCCAGGGTAATGTTCAATCAGCTACTATCAGAGAAACTGGCAGATCTTGAACGGCTCTTTTTGGAGGAGCTCATGGAAACGCATGATGCCAATGAAGGCATTAATTCGTTCATGGAAAAAAGAAAACCTGTTTGGACTAATAAATAATTGATTTTTTTAGAATAAAAAAGAAATAGATGAAAAAGGGAAAAATAATGTTTCCAAGGGCAAGAATCCCATATGGCACATGGGGAAGTAGCTACTTTCCGGCCTGGCAAACTTCTGCTTTCGCAGAAATTAATATTGGTCAATTTGCTGGTGAGGCAATGAATAAAATATTGGGTATGAGGAATGTTCCAAAAACTGAGTTGGAATACCTCGTTATTGGTTCCACCATACCATGGCATTGGAAATTTTGGAATGCACCGATGGTAGCAAGTTGTATGGGCCATCGTATACCTGGATATCATATTGAACAAGCATGTGCTACAGGTTTGCAAGCCATTATACATGCTGCAGCTGATGTTGAAGCAGAATCTTCTGATGTTGTGGGAGTTCTTACATTTGATCGTACCAGCGACTCCCCTGCTGGTGTATTTCCAGAAAGACGTGCATATAGGCGTACTGAAGTTATTACCGATGTATGGGATAACTTTGGATTTGACCCAGCAACCGGAAATGCTATGTTAACAACTGCCGGTATGGCAGCTCGCAAATACAAAATAGATCGTAATGAAGTAGATGAACTAACTTATTATCGCTACAAACAGTATTTTGATACAAAAGAGAGTGGCTGGTTAGATAAAATTCTCGTTCCTCTAGAAGTCTTAAATATTCAAGGGCGATTGCTAGGCAACATTAGTGATGATATGGGTGTACGAAAAATAAGTTTAGCAACTCTTAAGTCGCAACGTGAGTTGGATACTTGTATTACCCCAGGCACACAAACACATGCTGCCGATGGTATGGCAACGCTACTTGTTACAAATAAGGAAAAAGCACTAGAATTAAGTACAAGACCCGAAATAGATATTCAATTTGCAGGTAAAGTGGAAGTAAGAGTTGGACTTAGTTATATGCCTGAGGCCCCTGCAGTTGCGGTTAAAAAGCTTCTCGAAAGAACTGGTTTAACAATGGATGACATGGTTGTAGTTAAAAACCATAATCCATTTGCCGTAAACGATGTGATTTTTGCCAAGGTAATGAATTATGACTGGCATAAAATGAATAATACAGGATGTTCATTGGTATTTGGGCACCCACAAGGCCCAACCTTAACCCGTGTGGTAATTGAAGCTTTAGAAGAAGCAGTATCACTTGGAGGAGGGTATGTATTGGTATTTGGTTGTGCAGCTGGTGATGTTGGTATTGCAAGCATGTTTAAAGTAACAGATGGAGGGAAAAAGTAATGATAAAATCTATGAGACAATCAACTCTTGAGACAATCGGACTGGGAACTGTTCTTGA
>JASFZK010000234.1:0-4000 GCA_045267845.1 Bacteroidota bacterium
AATCACGGCTGCAGCTGACGCATTTTTAGTCTAGAGTACAAAGTCTTCAGTTGCCAATCGCCAAAAACCAACAGCCAAAAGCCAATTACCAATCCCTCAATACGAATTGTAAGAAACCACCTTATCCATATCTTTTCTTATTTTTTTGCGATGTTTGTAATCATCAGGCGTGTATCCTAATGTTATAAGTAGCGATATGCTTTTACTTTCGGGCACATTTAATAATAATTTCACAGCTTGCTCATCAAACCACCCCAACATGCACGAACCAACACCCTCTTCAGCTGCTTGCAGACAAATATGCTCGGCAGCAATTCCAATATCCATAAGTGGGAATTCTTTTTTCTTAAGTCTACCTCCAAGTTCAGTTAGCAATTTTGGTTTTTCCAACACAATTGCAATAATAACAGGAGCCTGTGGCACAAACTTGTTAAAACTTCGTAGCAGTCCAATTGTTTTTTTTGCAACTTTATTTTTCAATTCAATATCATCAACCACAATAAATTTCCAGGGTTGCGAATTGCTTGCCGAAGGAGCAATACGAGCTGCCTCAATACACCTGTTAATTATTTCTCTACTTACAGGTTTATCAATATAAATTCTGTCGCTTTGTCGTTTATTTATTAGTTCAGTAAAATTCATTTAGTTAATTTTTGGCAAAAGTAGCCAATTTAGGTTTTGTGTTGCGGCAATCAATTTGAAGTATATAATAGGAGTACGTATTCTTTTTATTAGATCACACCACACAGGGCAAACTCGTACTTTTATTCATGTGAATTTTTAGCCATAAATGCACGAATTTATTCTATTTGTTACTAGAATATTGAAAAGAACACCATAAATTTATGAAAACTCTTTAGGCTTCCTTATAAGTTAAATCATATATTTTGTCCTTCAAATAAATATTCGTGCATTCGTGGCATCTTTAATAAGTATGAGTTTGCCCCCGTTCCACATCAAGTAAATTCAGAATATTTGTTTACTAATTGGCAAATTTAGGTCCAGTTATATATGCACGAACCCTCCATATGTTATTTGTGCAAAAGCCCATGTTTTGGTAAAACTATTAAGAAAACTAATCATCATTTTAATGTGAAATAAAACGCACATTCAATCAATAAATTACAAAATAGCCCAAATTATTATCTAGAAATATAATTGTTCTCGAATTAATTTTAAACGTATCTGTCTTATTTACTGTCTTTTACAGTCATTAATTATTACAATCACAAAATAAATTGCTTTTTTACTTGCATTATATATATTAATTAAACTATCTTTGTGCTCAATAAAGCTGACCAAATTTCCTACCTTTTGATTAGTTTATACTAAATTAAAAAAATGGTTGCTTTATGAAAAAAATACTAATCTTAACATTCCTATTCGGGAGTGCTTTTTCTGTTTGTGCACAAATGACTTTATCAAGTGGCTCGCAAATTGTAGTTGCAAGCGGTTCTCATTTGGTGGTAAATGATGTGGTTAACACATCGGGTACAATAGACAATGATGGCACAGTTACAATCAATGGTGATGTCACCAATAACGGTGGTGGTTTATTCGATTCTGGTTCAACCGGAACAGTTACGTTTGCTGGCGCAAGTGCACAGGAAGTAACAGGGACAGCTACTGTTCACTATTATGGTACACTCAACATTAATAATTCAAATGGGGTAAGTATTACCGACGGATCAACAGGAGCAGCACAGGAAGTGCATGGTACTCTTTCTTTCACATCTGGTAAACTTACACTTAATGCTTTCGATCTTACAATTGGCAGTACTGATCCAACGGGTACAGGAGCATCAGCATATATTGTAACAAATAGTACAGGTGAGCTCAAACGCACAGTTACTTCCAGTGATGTAATATTCCCTGTTGGCAACTCAGCTTACAACCCAATCACTTTAAACAATTCAGGAACATCTGATACTTATGGTGTAATTGCAGTTGAGGCTAAACCCGCAAGCTTTTCAGGCACAACACATATTGTTAATGAAAGTTGGGATATTACTGAAGCAAATTCTGGTAATTCAAACTTAACTGTCACAACTCAATGGAATGTTGGTGATGAAGCAACAGATTTTGATCGCACAAAAAGTTGCGTTGGTATCACAACCGATGCAGGAGCAACAGTAACTTGGGGTACATCAGGAGCTGCTGTAGGCTCTGACCCATATACCAGAAGCACATCTGGAATTACATCAGTTGGAACTATTATGACAGGTGATTATTATTGGGGTGGTTTGGCAATAGACCTTAAAGTCATCCTTGCTGCTGCATGGAATGATGCAAATAACAACATGGACAAAACACTTAATACAGCTGGACTAATTCCTCTAACTGACCCATACGGACAAAGTGTTACCGTTTCAAGTATTCCGGCCAATGCAGTAGACTGGGTAAAAGTTGAACTAAGAAATTCAGGAAATCATGCTACAGTTACCAATATATTTGCAAAATTTGTAGATCAAGATGGCCAGATTATTAATGAAGATGGTTCAAACATGAAAATTATTGAAGCTGCAGCAGGTTCATATTATGTTGCAGTATTACACCGTAATCATTTGGGTGTTGTTAGTGCTTCAACAGTTGAAATTGCAAGCTCACCTGCTGTTGACTTTGCAAATCTACAAGCAAGAGCATGGCAAGATGGTGCTATCAGCACAAATGCAGCAATGGATGAAGTTGATACAGATGTGTTTGGATTGTGGGCTGGTGATGCAAATAGTGATGGTTTCGTTCGATATGAAGGTAGTAACCCAGATAGGGTTTCAATATTAAATGGTGTAGGTGTTTCAACTCCTACTAACAGTTTAACATCAACTTATTCTGCACTTGATGTAAATATGGATGGGAATGTACAGTATGAAGGAGGAAATCCAGATAGAGTATCATTATTGAACGTAATAGGTGTATCAACACCAACACAAGCATTTACAGAGCATATACCTGAATAAAAAAAATAAAGAAAATAGAATACAAAACAATTATTATGAAGAAGATAATTACTATTTTAGCTGTCATAGCATTTTCAATGAGCATGACATATGCATCGGATTGGAAAATTCAACTCGTTGAAAATGATTACGGGTATTTAGAAGTTCAAATGAAGTGTATTAATGCCAGTTTAACACCAAGCTCAGGAGACCCGCTTTCGGGTATGACATTTCAAATAATTTGGCCTACATCATTGAGTGCCGATATAGATTTAATTTGCACAAATAATGATTATTATATTACAGATGCTAATGCTACAGGTACTTCAGGTATTGATACTTGGAGAGGGTACTATATGAGCTCAACACCTGTAAGCTGTCCAGATACATGGACTACAGGCGATTGGCAATCAATAGTAATATTTAAAGTTGATGTAGGGTCGGGAACAGGCGATTTTGCTATTGCCCCTAATGGAACCGTTGGTGCAGGATTAAACTGGCAGTTTGGTGATCCAGCTATTACTTATAATCCAGATGTTATTGTAGGTGTTAGTAGTTATGATTACCCAACAGTTGTTTATGATTTTGTTTGGACGGGAAGTGGAACACCAACAGCTTTCCAAAATGCTAATAGCTGGTCTTTATCTGGAAACTGGGTAGATGAATGTGGTGATGCAGTTGGAGCTGCCCCTATTTCATCATCAAACTGTTTTATCCCCTCAGGTATGGCCAATTATCCAACAAATGTATATTCAGGACTTTTAACAGGTCAAACAGGAGCCTTAAATAACCTAAAGATTGAATCTGGTGGATCAATAGATTGGGGAATATCAGCAACATCCCCTGAAACATTAGATATCGGTGGCAATCTAGACATTTATGGAACTTTAACTATTAAACCTGATTCTTATGTAACAGCTGATAATGGGGACACATATATTGACGATGCAACAGGTTTAGTTATCGAGGCTGACGCAACAGGCGTAGGCTCATTCATCGATAACGGTACAATTACTTACGGTGGTAGTGGTACAGCAAAAGTACAAACTTATCTTACAAACTCA
>JASFZK010000235.1:0-6758 GCA_045267845.1 Bacteroidota bacterium
AGCTCTTCCATGATCATTTTAACACCTCTGTTTATAAGCTTTTTATTTGACAATTGCATGTTTACCATTTTATTGCCTTTTACTCTGCCGAGTTTTATCATTACGGTCGTTGAAATCATATTCAGAGCTAGTTTTTGAGCTGTGCCGGCTTTCATTCTAGTACTGGCGGTAATAAACTCAGGCCCCATAATCAACTCGATAGGATGCTCGACTTCTAGAGATAATGGGCTTTTGTTATTACAGACAATGCAGGCCGTTGTTATATTGTTCTCGCTTGCTTTACGAACACCTCCAATGACATAGGGTGTTGTTCCTGAAGCTGCTATCCCAATAACAACATCGTTTTTACTAATATTATATTCTTTTAAATCTATCCAAGCTTGGTTTAAATCATCTTCAGCATTTTCAACGGCTTTTCTTAAAGCGATATCTCCTCCAGCAATAAGACCAATAACCCAATCGTCAGTAACACCAAAAGTTGGTGGACATTCAGAGGCATCTAAAACACCTAATCGGCCGCTAGTCCCAGCTCCAATGTAAAATAATCGACCACCGTCGCTCATTTTTGAGACAATAACATCTATCAATATCTCCAATTCTGGAATTGATTTTTGTACTTTATTTGCTACAGTCTTATCTTCTTCATTTATATTTTTAAGTAAATCAAGCGTACTCATTTTTTCTAAATCATTGTAATGAGAAGCTTGTTCGGTTGTTGGCTTATTTTGCATTGATAATTAATTTTTGAGTTATAATTAAACTTAAAATAGTAAGAAGTGCGTTTACGAAAATATTCATAAATCCGAGGTCAAAATTAAACTTAGCAATTAAGTAATAGTTTAAATAATAAGTTGCTATAGGAGCCGCAATACATAGTATTGGCACAGACTTGTCATATATTTTTACTTTAGTGAAAATACCTAATAAATAAAGTCCTAATAATGGGCCATAGGTATAACCCGCAACCTTAAAAATAGTCGATATAACATCTCCTTTACTATTTGAAAATAGCATAATAATTATAAATACTATGACTGAAAAACTGAAGAGAACTCTGTTTTTAATTTTTATTTTTTCCTTACCGCTTTTATGTTCAACATCTAAAAAATCGTAGGTAAATGAGGTTGTTAATGCTGTTAATGCAGAATCTACACTTGAAAAAGCCGCCGCGGTAATACCCAAAACAAATGTAATACTGGCAAATAGACCAAAATGATTTAAAGATAAAATAGGAAACAGTGTATCTGTATTTACAAACTCACCGTTTACGCTTTCTAAAGTGATTCCATTTTTTTCAGCATAGATATATAACATAACACCTAGTCCTAAAAATAAGAATTGTGTAATGGCTAGAATAATACTAAATACTAAGGCATTTTTTTGAGCATCTTTTTTACTCTTACAGGTTAATGTCTTTTGCATGATGTTTTGATCTAGTCCCATCATGGCAATTGCTATTAAAACACCAGAAATTATTTGTTTAAAGAAATTGTTCCCGGAGTTAAAATCCCAATTAAATAAATCAAAATATTGATGTTCTTTTATGCTTACTAATGTTTCAGAAATGGATAGCCCTAATGAGTTTTTAACAAATACAATGGCTACAATCGCCGCAAAAATTAAAAAGGTTGTTTGAAGGGTGTCTGTCCAAACTATTGTTTTTATCCCCGATTTATTTATATAGAGCCAAATAAGAAGCAATATGATAATTACAGTAACAGGAAAAGGAATATTATAGTTATCAAATAATGCATACTGCAGTACTTTAGCAGCCAGCAAAAGTCTTAGCGCCGCTCCAAAAGATTGAGATATTAGAAAAAGTAACGACCCTGTTTTATAAGAGTAATTTCCGAATCTAGAAGATAAGTAGCTGTAAATAGATACTAGTTTTAGTTTGTAGTAAATTGGAATTAATACAAATACTATAAAGACATACCCTAGAACGTTTCCTATAACAAACTGAAAGTAATAGAAAAAATTATTACTTACCATGCCTGGGATAGATACAAATGTGACACCAGATAATGCCGCTCCAACCATACCATAAGCAACTAATGGCCATGGAGACTTCCTATCTCCAGTATAGAACGAGTCGTCACTTGTGTTTTTTGAAGTGAAATAGGAAATGACCATTAACATAACAAAATAGATTGCTATGATTGAAAACACTAATATAGGATTCATAAATACTATATAAAATTGGTATTAATATATTTTCACACTGTTAAATTGTTGCTTATAAGCATCTAAATTTTCGAAATCATCGAGCATTTCTATGTGCTCATTATTTTCGACCCAATGTCTTAACTTGTCTGTCCCATTAATAATATCGATAGGTTTTTGCTTGTAATTATATTCATATGGAGGGTTTTTCCATTCGAAATCATCTCCTAAAGAATGATATAACTCTCGTAAAATAAGTTGACCTACACGCCAAGGCTTAAATATTTTTTTATTTGTTACATGAATTTGAAAACCACCACAAACGCTATTTCCATGTTTTTGAAAGGTTGGGAGAAAGGTTATGGGTCTTAAAATAAATCCTTCTAGTTTTGATTTTTTTATACTTTGAGATAGCTGATTTTTATATAATGAGTAAGGTTCAATTTTTGGGTGCCCTACAATTTCTAAAGGCTGTGATGTGCCACGTCCTTCACTTAAAAGGGTTCCTTCATAAAAAACAGTAGCTGGAAACGTTAAAGCACTTTCTGCTCTTGCAAGATTTGGCGAGGGTAAAAACCATGGCAATTTTGTGTCTTCAAAAAACATGTCTCTTTTCCAATGCTGCATTTTTATTACTTCGAAATTTGCTTTCCCTTTGGCCCATAAATTTTGATGCATGAGTCCCACCTCTCCAATGGTCATTCCATGACGTACAGGAATAGGGTGACGGCCAACAAATGATTCGAATTCAGGTTCTGTAATATTTCCCTCGATATCAATGCCGTTAATAGGATTAGGGCGATCAAGTACAATAATTTGGATCTCCTTATCAACACATTTTTCAAGCAATAGGGTGAGCGTATAAATGTAAGTGTATACTCTACAGCCTACATCTTGCAAGTCAATAAAAAAGTGATCAATATTTTCTAACATGGCGTCTGTAGGAATACGTGTTTCCGAATAAAGGGAGTAGACAGGTATGTTAAAATGTGGATGTATATAATGATCTGTTTCAACCATATTATCTTGAACATCCGTTGAAAAACCATGCTGCGGCCCAAACATTTTTATAAACCTTGAACCAAATATTTCTTTAAATTTTACAGCTGCATGTGTAAATGTGGAATCAATGGATGCATTATGACATAGTAATGCTACATTTCCTTTGTATTTATTTTGATGCGTTTCATCCCTAAGGAAAACATCTAAACCTGTATGAACTTTCATGATTTAGTAAAGTTTATTTTTTAATAAGTGATACCAATTGAGGTTTAATTGGTATTATTCTGAATACATTATAAGTAGCATGATTCTTAGCACCCTGAACTAAAAATTTAATTAGGAATTGATAATTAATATTGTATGCAAGAGCAGTAATACTGCTCTTACATACAAAAAACTAAACAATGTTTTATACCATTTTATTATGGTAAATTCAAATACAAAATAACATTAGATGGCTGGATCTGATGGCGTATTTTGGTTGTTTTCTCTTTCTATACTTGGATAAGGATAGAAGTTTCTATTCCTTTCATTCGTGGTGTTAGCTGCAGAAGGAACTGCAAAATTAGGATGAAATCTTTTACTATCTCCATGTCTCATTCCAGTTAAAAAGAGCTCAATAGATCGGTTCTTATATATTTCTTCCAAAATGTCTGCCTGACTTGCAGCATTACCTGTCCAGGCAGGAAGATTTGCGTTAACACCAAGAGGGTCATCGTTTTTTTGTCTTACTAAATCTAATTGAATAACAGCATTGCCCAATTGATCTTGTCTCGCATATGCTTCTGCCTTGTTTAGCATCATTTCACCTGGAACATAGATTGGAATAGATGATGTACTCGTAGCAAAAAAGCCAAGCATGTCACTTAAAGCCTGCCCACCAGCATCGGCATTTGCATTTCCAGCGTCTGCGCCTAGATAGAAATTAATCCGACCATCGCCCGCTTCAGGAATATACATACCTAGTAAACCAAAATTAGTTTGTGGATTTAAGTCGGCAGAGTTAACTGTTCGGTTCCAAATAGGGTTTTGATTATTAGCATCATAGACCCACATGGAGTTCGTTGCATCACTATCATTTAATACGGCATCTGCAGCAGCAATAGCCTCTGTATAATTACCTGCTAGTAAATGATATCTAGAAAGGTATGCGTTGATTGTTTTTTGTAAGTTAATGCTAGACCAAAGAACGGCTGATTTAAAGTCATCAGACATAGGTGTGGTAGATAATGCACTACGTGCCTCTTCAAGTAATGCTATACACTCAGCTAATACAGCTGCACGATCACTAAACAGTGCTTGTCCATCTGAAGCATTATTAATAGGAGCTTGCTCAAACATCTGAATTAATGAGCCCAGACACATGGCCTTAAATAAATTACCATATGCCAAAAGTCCTGCCTTTGTGCCATCAGTAAGCTCGACGGTATTTGCTCCATCAATTAATGATTCGGCCATGCCTTTGGCTCTCAAAATGCTTACCCAAGGATTTGTAATTCCACCACTCTCACTAGGTAATTCAGCACCCCCTTTAGCGAGTTCGTTAATGTTTAAAAAAGTATTGGTTACGCCTAGTTCTCTCGTAGTAATACCAGGAGCTTCAATAATCTGTCTCATAGCTGACGTTGAATAGTACTGTCTAATGCCGGTAGCTAATGCAAAAAGGCCTTCTTTAGTTCCTAATACAACTTCTTCAGTAGGATTGTTAACGTTTTCAAATTCAGTTTCGCATGCCGTAAACAAGCAACTGATAATAAGCAAAATACTTGCAATTTTATATGTTTTCATTTTTTTCATGTTTTTAAGATTTATGCAATTAGTTAAAAAGAAGCAGTAACTCCCATTTTAATTACACTTGGAATAGGAATTAACCCCATAACACCACCTCTGGAACCGTTACTCTGAGCATCCATATTTACTTCTGGATCGTAGCTTGAGAAATTGTCAATAGAGAATAAATTACGCCCAGTTAAAGTGAATTTAATACTATTAATTCCTTTTAAAGGTTTTTCCAATAAGTATGATGCCGATATTTCGCGTAGCTTAATATAAGATCCATCTTCAATATAAGATTCAGCAATACCAAATTTGGCTGCCCCAGTACCACGAACATCATTTCCTGCTAATTCACTACCAGAAGATGGTCCGCCTCCAAAACGATAAAACATACGGGTGTCCCAACTCAAAACATCGACCCCTTGAACAGCATCAAATTGCATTCTAAAAGAAAAATTCTTGTAAGTCACCTCATTAGTTAAAGAGGCTACATAATCTGGATTTGGATCTCCAATAACCTTGCTTAAATTGGCACCACTTGGTTGTCCTGATCCGTCTCTTTCAGGAACTGGGTTTCCATTTACATCAAAAGACCCTTTTTCTCTTTGTGGTAGACCACTAGTGGTTAAAAGTAAGCTTCCGTCGGGATTTCTTGCATAGAACCCTTGATAAAAAACGCCTAAAGGGTTACCGTTTTTGGCAACTGAAAAGCCAAAATTCCCAATCCCAAATTGTTCGCCTTCTATATTATTTACTTCATTCTTATTCGATGAATAAGTTCCAGTAATAGACCAACTAAAATCTTTTGTTTGAATTGGTGTAGCCGTAATTAAAGCCTCAAAACCTCTGTTGGTCATCGTTCCAATATTCTCAATTCTTGAGCCAGCACCAGTTGTCGGGGATAATGTCCTCGCCAATAAAAGATCTTCTATATCTTGTTTGTAATATGTGAGCTCAACGCCAATCTTATTATTGAATAAAGCCATATCAACACCAAACTCCAATTCCGTTTGTCTTTCTGGTTTTAAATCGGGGTTACCAAGCGCCGTTGGTGCAATTAAGCCCGAATTCCCATCAATGCTTGTCGCAGAATAGTTTGATAGTCTATCAAAGGGACCAATAGCCGTAAGATTACCTGCTTGACCCCAAGCAGCTCTTAGTTTAAAACTACTGAATACATTTTCCATACTTTCTTTCCAAAAATCTTCTTCAGAAACTAGGTATGACATACTTGCTTTTGGATAAAATTGATTTCTTTCATCTTCTCCAAATACCGAAGAACCATCCATTCTAATAGCACCTGTTAAAAATAGTTTATTGTTAAAGCCAAATGTTTGTTGTAAGAAACCACCCCAAAAAGCTCTTTCACTTCTGTTTTCATTTGTAGTAATTGAAGCGGCGCCATTGGTAGTCTTTACACCTAATGCCAATCCTGTTCCCGAAATAGATCGGATATTGGTCTCATCCGATTGCCATGAAAACCCAACGGACGTTGTAGATTTTATGTTGTCTCCAAGATTCTTGCCATAAGTGGCATTCAAATCACTATTTAATTGTTTTGTGCTAATAGATGTGGTACTAGCACTACCTGCCACTCTAGTGTTGGTGCCAATAGGGACATAGGTAGAACCGATAGACTCTGCATTGTCATAACCAAGAATGTAATTTACTTTAAGGCCATCCATAGGTGACAAATTAATTTGTAAATCACTGATGACTCTGTTGTTCTTTTGCTGAAAATCGAAAGTTTCAATGTATTCCAAAATATTTGGATAGAAGGTCATGTTGGGGTAGTTACCATCTGCATCTTGTGCGGG
>JASFZK010000236.1:0-4139 GCA_045267845.1 Bacteroidota bacterium
TAATAACTTAAAGTAATACCCATAAAAGGCCCTTCGAGTGTTAAGTCCACATTAACATCACGGGTTGAATTAATGGTTCCATCCACTTCCGAACTTCCTGATATGGCAAAATTAACCATGCGGTATCCTGCAATAATATCGATGTTAAAATAACCCTGATACGCCCGATAACCAAGTTCAAATTGAAAATCCAGGTAATCGATTTTCACCCCGTCTAACGTCATCGCAATACCATTCATATTGGCTGAAAAAACAAATAGCCTGTATTCGGTAGCCATGTTTATTGTAAGATACCCAAAAGGTTGTGTGTGATTGAATCGTATTTCTTTTACAATAGTATCCTGGGGTGTAACATGAAGATTTACAGAAGATCCACCGGCACCAATTCCAACTTTAAATGTTGTATGCTTAGTACGTACCGCCTCATACATAATATTGGCTAAATACATATCAATATGAACCTTTGTGACGGTAGATACTTCTGTTAAAACACCATTGCCATTTGGCCCTGTCAGATCAACATAGGAGAAACCATTTCCCTGGTCTTGAAATAAACTTGGCATGTAAGAAAGCCCGAGAAACCAATGCTTATACGAAGCACCGAAGTTATACATAAACCCATTGCTCCTATCGAGGTCTAATGTTTCACCAGTGGCTACTAAGTCCGAAGCAATACCATCTTTTAATGTATTCTTTCGCCCAATATTGCCTTTAATATTACGTGATGTATAATAGGCAGTCGCAAAAACACTCCAATTTTCCGGCCTGGGATATACTTTTTTTTCTTTCTTGGGTTTATGCTCTTTGTCTTTAACTTTTCTTTCAGATTTTGATTTCTCTTGTGCAATAAGTTGCGGACTAACTACCAGTACCATTGCCAAACTAAGCAATAGCATTTTTAAAATGTTGTGGTTATTCATTTTTTTCAAAATTAATTAGCGACAAAGTTACACACTCATAAGAAGTAGCACAACCCCCGAAAGTTGTATAAAAAGTGTATTTTTTGATAGCCATCGATAAAGCGCATTATCGTGTCTTTCACTGTTTGCTTTTTGAAAACAGTTATTTAATCTACAACTATAATACATCTTTTGGGGGTTGTGCTATACCTTTCACGAGTGTATTTTTGTTGTTTTATATATGGAAATAATTTATCGATTTATACCTCGGTAGCTATGCGAATGGCGTGAAGAGAGGTTTTGATAATTAAAACAACTACGACAAAAACAAATAAGGGTTGAAGAAAGAAAAAATATAACCTGATAAAAAATGAAATACAAAACTTTTGCCCTTCTTCTATTTTTAGTTGGCTTTTCAATTGGTAAAATCTGGAGTCAGGAGGTAACACAAACCATTAGAGGTATTGTTGTTGATCAGGATATGCAAATTACCCTTCCCGGGGCAAGTCTTGTTATTGTTGGTTCCAATCCCTCATTGGGAACCATAACTGATATAAACGGCGAATTTAGGTTTGACGCATTACCATTGGGTAGATATAATATTAGCATATCTTATATTGGTTACGAAACAACAACTGTGTCAAACATACTTCTGAGTTCAGGTAAGGAAACAGTTTTGCGTATTGAACTTGCCGAAGCATTTGCTAAACTTGGTGAAGTGGTTATTTCTGCTCTAGCTCAGGAGCGAAAAAATGAATCTGTAAATGAAATGGCAACCGTTAGTGTAAAAAAAGTTAGTATTGAAGAGGCCAGCCATGTTGCTGGTTCAATAGATGATGCTGGGCGTATGGTGGCAACCAAAGCCGGGGTTGCTTCAAGCGGAAGTGGGATAAACGATATTATTATCAGGGGTAATTCGCCAAAAGGAATGATGTGGCGCCTAGAAGGACTTGATATCCCAAATCCAAACCATTATGCCACAGAAGGTAGTTCAAGTGGTGGAATCAGTATTTTAAATGGTGCCACATTGGCAAATTCCGATTTTTTCACTAGTGCCTTTCCTGCACAATTTGGTAATGCCTACTCAGGGGTTTTTGATATGAGAATACGTTTTGGAAATAATCAAAAACGGGAATATACATTACAAGCAGGCTTTAAAGGTGTTGATGTTACTCTGGAAGGTCCGTTTAGTAATAAAAGCAATGCATCATATTTGGTAAATTACCGCTATTCTACCCTTGCTATGTTGCGTGTTATTGGGATACAACTCCTGGGTGATGCTACTCCCGATTTTCAGGACATTACCTATAAGATAAATGTACCAACGAAAAAAGCAGGAGTATTTACCTTTTTCGGGATTGGTGGTTTAAGTACTGCCGTTCAGGGCAATAGTGGAACTTCCTCCAAGACCTTTATGACTGAGTCAGGTATTTCTGAAACACTTGATTTCTATGAAATTAGAGGATTGAGCAAGTCAGAAACGGAAGAAGAAGGCTATAGTAATACTTTTAAAAGCAATACAGGGGTTTTTGGAATTAAAAACCGATATTTTTTTAACAATACCATGTCCATAACAAGTATAGTAGCCTATACCGGCTCAAAAAATATCATTGATTACAAATTACCTGATTTAAACAATGTATATCAAACCAGATACAGAAATAATTATTTATATCAAACACCAAAAGTGTCAGTAGTAATTGATAAAAAATTTAACTCCAGAAACAAATTAAATGTAGGTGCCTATGCCGATTTTATTGGATATAAACTGTTTTCGGAACGATATAACCAGGAGATAGATGACATGCAAACTGAAATTGATCAATCGGGTGCAACAACATTACTTCAGGTATTTGCAAACTGGAAGCACCGCTTTACTGAAAAATTAACGATGGTTGCCGGTATCCATAGTATGTATTTGTTTTTAAATAAAGAATACACTGTTGAACCACGTTTTGGGTTAAACTGGCAGTTTAACCCAAAACAGACACTAAACTTTGGAATGGGATTGCATAGCAGGATGGAGTCGTTGTCAACTTATTTTGCCGAAGAAACAACCGAAAACGGGTTAATTAATAAACCTAACCAGAACCTGGGATTTTCAAAAGCAGCTCATTTTGTTATGGGTTATGATAATATGCTGACAAAAAACATTTTTCTAAATATTGAAGTGTATTATCAGTATCTGTTTCAAGTTCCTGTAGAAAATATCGATACCAGTAGTTTCTCCATGCTTAACTACAATTCGGGGTATACTAACAGAAGCCTTGTAAACAAAGGTAAAGGACATAATTATGGTATGGAGGTAACTGTTGATAAATACTTTTATCATAATTACTATTTTTCGGTAACGGCTTCTGTTTTCGACTCAAAGTACAAAGCGCTGGATAATATTGAAAGAAGCACACGCTACAACAGCAACTATGTTTTTAATGTCCTGGGAGGAAAAGATTTTATCTTTAACAAAAACAAAACTAAAAAACGGGTATTAGGTATTAATGTTAGGGGAACCTGGGTTGGGGGACAACGAACCACACCTATTAATTTGGAACAATCGCAGATGCATGGTTATACAATACGTAACGAAGAATTGGCTTTTAGCGAGCAGTGGAATGACCTCATCCTTATAGATTTTAAAATTAGTTTTACTATGAACAGAAAAAAAACAACTCATACTGTGGAACTTGATATGCAAAATATCACTAATAACCTTAACGTAATAAATGATACATACAACCCTGCAAATGGGGAAATTAAAAATATTACACAAATGGGATTTGTGCCAATATTTAATTATAAAGTTGTGTTCTAGAAGGCTTTATTGAGAACTTCAAGACCCGCTAAATCGCCTTGGATTTAGCGGATCGGGGAATGTGCAATTGCGTTTTTTTTTGAAGTGGGATGGTTTTTTCGACTCGCCAAGTCCAAAAGGCGACTTGTCGAGTCCTCTGTTTAACCATCGATTAAAAAATCAACTCAAATGCTAGGGTGACAGACCAATTGGAACTATTTGTTGGTCGAACAACATTGTAGGCAGATTGAATATAAGCAGCTGCTGATCTTTTTTTAAATTTTATCAAACTTCCTGCTCCTACTCCCAGTGGTAAATTCCAGCGCTCATTTCTTTAGTATTTGAGTTGGTTTAAAATTTCCAAATATCACCCTCTTTCAAGGTTCGACGTATTGCAGAAACTGATTCGATATAAGCTATAACACCAGCCATAATAAATACCGCAATAG
>JASFZK010000237.1:0-17625 GCA_045267845.1 Bacteroidota bacterium
AAAAAGCTATGATTTCGACATAATGACCTATTTGTTACCCGACTATTTCCCTGATAATGAAAACCGCTTTCATTTATTTAGATATGAAAATAATGCTCCAGCAAATAGTAAAGAATGGGACAAGCTTGAAGAAATAGAAAACTACTACAAAAACAATCGTTTTAGTTATAAAGTGCAAGAAAACAAGGGAGTACTCTATTATACAGAGTACAGTAACGATGAAGAAATTGAAAACATTATTTTTGACGATCCCGAATACGCTGCAGTGCTTAAAGCGAGCCAACAACAAGTTCTTTCCTTTGATAAGCTGATGGATGAAATCACTGAAATGGGAATCCCCCTTTCAAAAAAACGATTGATTGAAGTTCTTACCCAACTAAAACAATCCTTTCTTATTTATTGTACGAAGGATTTTTCAAATGTGGTATCCTTATTAAGCTTGTGATAAGCAACCCTCTCCGATTTACTACCAGCGCATAGCGCAACTGAATTTAAATCAGCAACGTAGATAAATCACCATGGAAAGGAATATAATTAGTCCCTTGATTTTCGATAAAGAATCATAACAATTGATTGGTATTTATTTGCTTGTCAAAACAAGCCAAGTAATCAATTCTATTATCCACCCCCCCCTATTTACAACAAATACAAATGTCTAAACAAGTACAATAATAATTACTTACATATTATTGATATTCGAAGTTTTGTACATTGCTATTTAGCACTGATTTAGCTAAACATACAATAAATAAAATAATTTGGCTAAATCAAAAAATATTAAAAATATAAACACCATATTTGCAGTTATATGAAACAGTTAGATCATGGCTATCAGTTATTTATTGAGTCTACGCTAGATGCAGTTATTATTATTGATAATAATGGAAAAATTACTGAATGGAATTCAAATGCTCATTCCATATTTTTATGGACAAAAGAAGAAGCTGTTAATCGTTATATTCATGATTTAATTATCCCAGAACGGTTTATTAAAGCTCATAAAGCTGGAATAAAGACTTTCTTTGAAACAGGAAAAGGACCAATTCTAAAAAAAAGAATTGAAATTGTTGGTATTGATAAAAATAATAGAGAATTCCCAATAGAACTTGCTGTTTGGCCATTAAATATCAATAATACAATTTTCTTTAGTGCGTTTATTAGAGATATTAGCGAGCGAAAGAGGCTTTACAATTTTCTTGAAGAAGAAAAAAACTTATTCAGCCAGATTTTATCGAGCATTACAGAACCCATTTTTTATAAATCAACCTCACATATATATTTGAGATGCAATCAGGCATTTGCTGAACTGCATTCGAAAACTGCTGAAGAAATAATTGGTAAAAGTGATGAAGAATTATATGGAAAAGAAAAAGCCTTAAAATTTATTGAATCTGATTTATTTGTTATTAACCAGAAAAAGGAAGTAGTAAGCGAAGAGTGGTTTTTATGCAAAAGTGGGCGAAGTAAATTTTTTAATACCATTAAACAACCATCTTTTGATGAAAATGGTGAGATACTTGGAATTGTAGGTATTTGTAGAGATTTATCTGAAATAAAAAAAATAGAAAGTAAGCATCGACATCTAAACATAGAGATGCAAAAGGTTATTGAAAAACTCAAGGAAAATGAAAAATACCTAACTGGAATTAATCAGTTTGCAAATACTATTCTAAAGCAAAATACAATTGATGAAATTGTTTGGGAAGTAACAGAAAACCTTATCAAAGAACTAGGTGTGTTTGATTGCGTTATTTATCTGTTTGATGACCAAAAGAAATATTTAATTCAGAGGGCTGCTTATGGACCGAAACAAGTTGGGACTAAAGAAATAATGAACCCAATCATGATTCCAACTGGTAAAGGGATTGTGGGTGCAGTTGCTAAAACTGGGAAAAGTGAACTAATAGCGGATACTTCACTAGATGAGAGATATATAGTTGATGATGCAATAAGGTTATCTGAAATTACAGTACCAATTATTGCCAATGGAGAAGTAATCGGTGTTATTGATTCGGAACACCCTGATAGAAATTATTTCTCACAATCTCATCTTGATAAACTCCAAACTGTTGCTAACCTGATATCAAGTAGGATGAAAGGTGCGATTAATCAGGAAAAATTATTAATTGCTCAAAAAAATATTCTTAAACTTTCAATTGCTGTTGAGCAAAGTACATTATCAATAGTTATTACTGATGCAAACGGCATAATAGAATTCGTAAATCCAGCATTTGAAAAATTAACTGGTTACAGCACAAAGGAAGCTATTGGTAGAAAAACAAGTTTGCTAAAATCTGGAGAGCAATCAGATTCATTCTATAATCAGCTTTGGAGTACTATTTTGAAAGGTGAAAGGTGGACAGGAGAGGTTATTAACAAAAAAAAGAATGGAGATATTTTTTGGATAATATCTGCCATATCGCCTATTGTGGACAAAAATGGAGTTGTTACTAACTTTGTTGCATTTCAGACAGATATTACTCAATTCAAAAAGCTAGAAAACGAACTAATATCTGCCAAATTGAAAGCTGAAGCTGCTGATAAATCAAAAAGTCAGTTTTTGGCTAATATGAGCCATGAAATAAGAACACCATTGAATGGCATAATTGGAATGATAAAGCAATTTGGCAAAGACCAACTTTCCAATCAGCAACAACACAATGCCGATAATGCAATGAAAGCCTCACAACATCTACTATCGATAATTAATAACATTCTAGATATTAGTAAAATAGAAGCCGGTGAATTTAATATAACTACTAAGCATTTTAGTGTTTCTACTTTGCTAGGTGATATCTTATCCATACTAAGCACCCAAGCCCAGCAAAAAAAATTAGAGCTAAAAATAAATATTAACAAAAACACTTCTGAAATATTTTTTGGAGACGAATCCATAATCCGTCAAATCTTAATTAATATTGTAGGTAATGCAATTAAATTTACAACAAAAGGTGGAGTAACATTAGATTGCTATTCAAGTAACAAACCGTTTGAGGTTAAATCTAATAATAACATAAGTTCTAGTAACCAAGAATCTAATCAATTACAAGATGATACTGACAGTTTACAGCTCAATTTTATCATTGAAGATACAGGAATTGGAATGGATAGAATCTTCTTACATAACCTTTTTGAAAAATTTAAACAGGAAGATGCATCAATAGGCAACAAATATGGAGGAACTGGCTTAGGCTTATATATTACCAAAAAAATGATTGATTTACTTAATGGTAGCATTAAGGTTAGAAGCGAAAAAGGCGTTGGCACACAGATACATATTTGCCTACCAATAACTGTAGGAGATATACAAGAAGTTGAGCACAAAGAACTTTTAATTGACGACCAGCAGTTAAAAAATGCAAAAATCTTACTTGTGGAAGATAATGAAATGAATAGACTGGTTGCATGTAACGCTCTTGAACAATTTAATGTTGTTGTTACCGAAGCCGAAAATGGCTTTGAGGCAGTTGAACTTATGAAGAATAGTAGTTTTGACATAGTATTAATGGATATACAAATGCCAGTAATGAATGGTATTGAAGCCACGAGAATTATTCGCAATAAGTTAAAAATCAACACTCCCATAATTGGGCTATCGGCAAATGCTTTTAAAACAGAAATTGAGGCTTGTATGTCCATAGGGATGAATGAGTTTATTACAAAGCCATTTGAAGATAATGACCTTTTTCAGGTTATAGTAAAGCATTATAAAAAACCGGTTGACCCAAATTTGGATCAGCATATAGCGGGCACTACGTTAAATATATCAACCGATAAGCTTTACGACTTAAGCAAACTTAAACAGATGAGCAAAGGCAATGATGTCTTCGTAAATAAGATGCTTACTCTACTTATTAATAATTTTCCAATCTATATTGAAGAATTTAGGAATAGTTTTGATAATGGAGATATTGAGAGTTTACAAAAGATAGTACATAAGTTAAAGCCTAGTTTAGCTAATCTTTCAATAACATCTATTAAACAAGATATACAAGATATTGAATCATTTGATGTAAAAATTAACTCATTAGAACAACTAAGGCTGCTTGTAGAAAATGTGACAAATCTTTTGGAAGAAGTTGTTGCTCAGGTTAAAAAAAGTCAAACAGAATAACATTATTTCTGTATGTTATTCAATAATATTGGTAACAGCAACTGAGTATCAATATTTAAGGATTTGTAAAAAAAGTATACGTGGTATATAACAGGATTCCATAATTTGGAATATATTATTCCTTTTTGGAAACAGAATAATTATTTGAAATGTTATTAACCTGAAATACAGCAATTAAGAAAAGGGGGAATGCTTTTTGCTCTTTTTATAAAAATAAAAATTGACTTATTATGCATAGTTCAAACGACTTAAAAATTTTCATAGTAGATGATGAGGTTATATATCTAAACATACTTGAGCAATACATTCGTAATACTGGTTATGATAATATCACAAAATTTGAAAATGGAACTGATTGCTTAAATAGTATAACTGATTTGCCTGATGTAGTTTTCCTCGACTACTATATGGATACATTATCAGGGTTAGATATACTTAGAAAAATACGACAACTAAACCCGAATATTTTTGTAGTTATGATTTCAGGACAAAAGGATGTTAAATTAGCGGTAGATACTATGAAAAAAGGTGCCTTTGATTATATCATAAAAGAAGATAATGTTGAAACTAAAGTTAAAGATATCTTTCAGCGTATTTTAAAAATGAAAAAAACCAAGGGTAAATCAAAACTAAAGTCATTAAGAAAAATCTTTCAATTTCTATAAATAATTATTAATAATTCGTTCTACGTAATGCTCTAAAGCCTATCATTATTCACATTATGGGCTTGAAAAGAAATCTGTAATGGGTCCAAAACCTGGCTTAAGGCCTCGCACTTTTGTATCACCAATATGTACATTTGTGGTGTGGGATCTAATTAATACTTCGGAAAGCTTAACTGCTACAATAAATGGTATCGGATCAATTACTTACAAAGGCAACCCTAGCAGTAAATCATTAGAGACTAAAATGTTACCTGATTGTCATAAGATTATATTCCTATGTTATTCTTTTGGCATTTCGGCTAATATATCAATTAGTTTACTACATCCTCCGTTTTTAACGAATTCAGTATGTTCGTCAATTGTTGCAAATCGTTTATCACATATTTTACTACATTCCATTTCAAAATCAGTGGCTTCCAAAAACCGATTAATTATTTTTTCAGTTGTAGGATCGGTCATACCTGATTTCCATTTACCCTTTTTTACTAACTCAAATATTGTTTTCCAAATAGTTGCACTTAATGCTCCACAACCGCTTCCTCGTAAACCAAGTCCACCTGCAAATCCGGCAACCATAACTATTTCTTCATCACTCCCTCCCATTTTTCTTACTACTTCAGATGCGCAACTTAATGTGGGTAATTTTTGTTCTTGAGACTGTAATTCCAATCCTTCGTGAGCAGCTGTTACTGCTTCTGGTGCCCACTTATCTGCAAGCTTATAACACGACAGGAATTTACCAGTAAACATATATTTTGCAAAACTTAGTTTATTTTTAAAATTAGTTTTGGTAAAATCTTCACATTCAATAACCTTTGTCCTGTTTTCAAATGACTTCATTATATGTTGTGTTGCTCTTATCGCAACTGCGGTAGCTGTACTTATGTCCTTATGTCTTCGATACGATTCGGCTCCAATTGCCATTGATGCTCCCCAAAGCATACCACATTGATAACCATGCTGTAATATTCCTCCCGCAAGTGGATCTAATGCACGCTCTTCCATTTCCTTAGGATGACCAAATTCACGATTTAACACGTAAAAAAATGTAAACGAACAGGTGCCTTTTGTTAGAAACACCCTTCTGGCATTTAGTTTAGTCTTATTATCTTTCAAGATACCCATAATTCTTTCTCCAATATTAATGATTTTCTAGAAACTAGACATTGTAACTATTCGTCGATAAAATTAACTGAATGCTAATGTAATACTTCTAAAGACTAATAAAGAGGTTTTTTAATAACATAAGATTTTACTAATTATTTATTTAAGTATCAAAGTTACTATTCATTTCTGTGAAAAAGATAAAAAAGTGAAAAATAATTGCATTTATGTTTGACATTGTATAACATTGTTGTATATTTGTAGAATAATTATGGTAATGCAATATTTCAACACATCATCAGATATTAATGAGCACAGGTTAATCTACCGAAGGTTAGCAATGTTAAATCATCCTGATATGGGTGGTAACCCAGAAGTGATGAAAAGAATTAATATTGAATATGACGAAATTAAGAGGCAATATTCGATTACAAATATTGTATTTGAATATTTATGTGTTGGTGATACCATAGTGATAAATAAATCATTGAGTACAGTTACAGCCATTAGTAGCAAAACCTTTACTGCCCGATCCGAATATAGCCAGCGATACGCGGTTTTTAGTAAATCGACAGGTATATGTATAGATAATCCTAAATTCAAAGCAATTGTTCCTAACGAATTAAATTATGCCGAATAAAGAAAACAAAATTCATACAGGCTTTAGATTATCTCAACAAAACCTAAAGTTTATTGAAGATAAAGGTAAATTGCTAGGGTTAAACAGGACCAATATGCTCGATATGCTAATTACGATTATGCGAAATAATCCAAAAGCATTGACAAACTTAATTCAGAAACAATTATTGGGTAATACCTAATTGTTAATTAATAACTTACCACAATTTAATGGGTAATTACTACAATTTTATTTTGTAAATTATGCTCCAATATTAAGTCGTTAAACTAAAAAACTTAACATATTACACCGATTAGTTTAAAAAATTATATAATTTAGAGCCTGCATATTAACACAGCCAAAGCTATGCCAGGTGAAGATTATACCATATCTGTAACAAATTCAGATGATGAGAGTACTATTATATGTCTTTCTGGGAATCTAACAATAGAAAACTCAGAATCCATTCATGATTATCTAATACGTAAGGCATTATCGCCAAATAAGGTTACAATAAAAATTGAGAATTCGGATTCGGTAGACCTAAGTATCCTCCAGTTAATTATTGGTTTGATTACTGAAAGAAAGAATAGCAAAAAGCAAACAAATACTGAGTTTATTATTGAAGACAGTATGTTTGAGCTATTGGCAAAAGCTGGCTTGGGCTCTGTAATTTCAATGAAAAATAAAACTACTAGTAATGAATAAAACAATACTTCTTGTGGATGATTCGTACAGTATAAGAGAATCAGTGGGGTTTATACTTACCGAATCTGGCTTTAAAATATATAAAGCTACTGATGGACAGCATGCATTATCATTTCTAGATGGACGAACAATTGATTTAATTCTTACAGACCTTCATATGCCTATTATGAACGGCATTGAGTTAATATCGAAGGTTAGAGAAACTGAAAATTATAACAGAATACCAATACTTTTACTAACAACTGAAACACTAAAGGAGAAAAAAACCGAAGCTAAAAAGGCAGGTGCAACAGGATGGCTTAATAAACCATTTGAAAAACAAAAATTATTTAGAGTTATTAATAAAGTTTTACGCTGATGGAAGACTTCCGCAAATTATTTTATGAAGAAGCTGTCGAACTCATTAGCAAACTAGAAGAGAATTTAATGTTGCTCGAAGATGATTTGGCTAACAAAGAGCATGTTGATGAAATTTTCAGGATTATGCATTCTCTTAAAGGCTCAGGAGCTATGTTTGGGTTCACAAAACTAAGCAGCTTTACACATGACCTTGAAACATTATATGATCATGTACGAAGTAAAAAACTTAATCTTAACTCAAATATCGTAAATTTTACAATAAATGCAGTTGATCACATTAAGGATCTGCTTAAAGATGATGACTCAGAGAAACTACTTAAAGAAACACAAATTCAAAAAGAATTACTCAATAACCTATTAAATAATGAAGACACGAGAGTTGAGAAAACAACGGCAAACTCTATAATACATGAAGATGAATCATTAACAGACAATGTTGGTAACAGATTATATTATATAAAATTTGAACCTGGTGAAGATATTTTTAATGATGGTACTAACCCTCTTTATATTGTTGATGAGCTAGATGATCTTGGAGACTCAATTGTACAGATTAAATATAATAAACTACCTGAATTTAGGAATATTAATCCTGAGAAATGTTATGTTTCGTGGGTTGTAATATTATCTACTACTGCAGAAATATCTGAAATAGATGATGTATTTATTTTCGTTGAGGAGGATAGTAATATTATTATCGAAACTCTTTCTGAAAAAGATTTATTCTCAATTTCAAATGCGAAAACTACATTTGAATATCTGCTTAATGAAAAGCCAAACGAAATAGCAAGCTTTAAAAGAATAGCCCATTCATTAGAAACTGAATTGCTGCAAGATCAAGAGCTGTCTGTTATTGATGAACTGGAAAAACAGGAATCCATTGCCATAGAAAATAATAATGCCTCAACCAAAAGTGAGGTTAGTAAAGATACATCACCTAAAGAAGTTAAATTACCTTCTGTAGAAAATATTGAAACAGTAAAAGTATCATCAAAGAAGCTCGACTCATTAATAAACCTTGTTAGTGAATTGGTTACTGCACAAGCACGCCTTTTAACAATTGCAAATAACTCAAAATCAGTTGAGTTAGCAGACTTGTCAGAAGATGTTCAGCGTTTATCAAGACAATTTAGAGATATTGCATTTGATATGAGGTTAATACCTATTCAAACAATGTTAGTCAAATTTAAACGGTTAGTAAGAGATTTATCTAAAAATTTAAACAAAAAAGTAAACTTTGAAACCGAAGGAACAGAAACTGAGCTCGACAAAAGTATAATTGCAACACTTTCTGATCCGGTAATGCATATAATTAGGAACGCCATAGATCATGGAATTGAAACACCCGAAGTAAGATTAAAAAATGGTAAGCAAGAAACTGGAACTATTCATCTTAGGGCACAATATTCGGGAGCATCAATTTTAATTACAATTAAAGATGATGGTGCAGGCATAAATTCTCAAAGAGTTCTTCAAAAAGCTATCAATAATAACTTTATTAAACCCACTGATGAGTTGAGTACTGATGAGATTTACAATTTATTGATGCTACCTGGTTTTTCAACTAGTGAAACAGTAAGTGATGTATCGGGCAGAGGTGTAGGACTGGATGTTGTTAGAAAAAAGATTAACGAGTTGCGAGGAGAAGTTAGCATAAGTTCCGAAACTGGCAAGGGAACAAAAATATCGCTTCGTCTTCCCCTTACACTTTTAATTATTGACGGGTTACTTGTAAGTATAAACAATACCAAATTTGTAATACCATTATCTTCGGTTCAGCAAATATATCAGGTAACTGAAAAAGAAATTAAAAAATCATTTAATAATATTATTGATATTGAGGGAATTCAGTTTCCTTTTGTTAATCTCACAAAAGAATTCGAAGGAAATAATAACACTAATAAAAATCTTCATTTTGTTTCGGTAAGTTATCATGGTAAAAATGTTGGTCTAATTGTGAATGAATTAATCTCGGAATATCAAGCAGTTCTAAAGCCAATAGGTAATTTATTGCAAACTAACGAGATATTTGCAGGGGCCTCCATACTGGGTGATGGAAAAGTAGCTTTGGTTCTGGATACAAACAAAACAATCGACTTTTATACAAATTAGAATAAAAAATTTAATCTTACTCAATTATGATAAATGAAACAGCTAATAATAATTCCTATTTGAGTTTTAGGCTGGGTAAAGAAATATTTGCAACAAATGTGAGTTGCACACTAAAAATACTTCAGATGTCGGATATTACAAAAGTACCAGGCTCTCCTGCAAATATGGAGGGAGTAATAAATCATCATGGCAATGTACTACCGGTTGTTGACCTTAATCATACTCTTGGGCTCCCTAGAACAGAGCACACAAAAAGCACTTGTATTATTGTACTATCAATAGGGAAAAATGATGATCTGTTTAATATTGGTGTTATTGTGGATGAAGTATTAAATGTTGAGAATATAAATTTTGAACAAATAAAGGATCCTCCATCTTTGGGGTCTAAAAATTCTCTTGATAACGTTAGTGGCGTGTATAAAAATGGCGAAACATTTATCATGATATTAAATATCAACAATATATTCAATGAAATTAATCTTGAAAAATAAAATATGAAAAATCTAAACATTACTTTAAAAGTTATCATTTACGTTGCGATACTTGGTTTCTCATGTATTTTTGTAATGGGCTATGTATCAATTAGTGCAGCTGATGAAATACTGAGCACTAATGCATTTGACCACATTAAATCAATGCAAATCATTAAAAAACTTCAAGTTGAAGAATTTTTTAATAACAAAAAGAAATCTGTCAATGCTCTTATAAAAATGCCATTTACACTATCTGCAATAACAAAACTTGGCGTTAACAACCTGAAAAATAACAATATTACTGAACGCAACAAATATGTTAGTAGTCAAAAATATTTTAATAGTTACAATCAGTATGTGACAGATTACCAAAGCTATATGAATACTAATAATATGGATAATGTTATGCTAATCAATCCTAAGGATGGATATGTATTTTTTTCTGCTAATAATACCAACGAATTGCATTCTATTTTGAGCCAACAATCAAATGCGTTATCAATCTTATGGCGAGCGTGTTTAAACACAAATGAAGTACTAATTAGTGATATGGAATTATCAGATAAAAATAATGGTACTCCAAGGGTTTTTATTGGTGGCAGAATTGTAAAGGATGGCAATATTATTGCTGTGGTTATTACGCAAATAAGCTCACAATCAATAAATAATATAATGATTAATAACCAGGGCCTTGGCACTACTGGTGAAACATATATTGTTGGTGATGACTTATATTTTAGAAGTGATTCAAGATCTTCAAAGAACTCAACAATTTTAGCTGAAAAAGTAAATACTAAAGCTACTGAAAGTGTTTTTTCTGGGAGTTCTGGCATAAGTATTATTGAAAATTACCATGGGAAAAGTGTTTTAAGTAGTTATGATAAATTAGATATCAAAGGGTTAAATTGGGCTATAATTACCGAAATTGATGAGGCAGAAATAATGGAACCCAAAAGTAGGCTCCTTAATACCATACTAATTGTTTGCTTAATTATTGGTGCTATTATGATGCCCATATTATATTTAATTGGTCGGTCGTTAAGCCTACCACTTAAGGCAGAAGTTGCTTACGCATTGCGCCTTGCCAATGGTGAACTTGATGCAACGATAGACATAAATCAGAAAGATGAAATTGGTATACTTGCAGATGCTTTACGCGAAATAGCCAGTCGAACAAAACATGTAATTACGAGTGTTGTTAATGCTACCAATAATCTAGCTGATGCAAGCGCCCAATTAAGTGGGGCTTCGCAAGACCTTTCATCAGGAGCTTCGGAACAAGCTTCATCAATTGAGGAAGTATCGGCATCGATGGAAGAAATGGCATCAAACATTCAACAAAATGCCGATAATTCGAAACAAACAGAAGAAATTACAAATGCAGTAAGTGCACAAGTTGAAAGTGGAAGTGCTATTGTTCTTTCATCTGCTGAATCGATGGAGAAAATTGCTGACAAAATATCAATAATAAGTGATATTGCTTTTCAAACGAATATACTTGCTCTAAACGCTTCTGTTGAGGCTGCACGAGCTGGCGAATATGGAAAAGGATTTAGTGTAGTTGCTACCGAGGTTGGCAAACTAGCCGACAAAACCAAAGCAGCTGCTTCTGAAATTAATGAGATTAGCAGAAACAGTGTTGATATTGCCAAACAGACTAAGGAACTTATGGCTGAGCTAGTGCCAAGTATACAAAATTCATCGATGCTTGTTCAAGAGATTTCAGCGGCAAGTAAGGAACAGCGGGAAGTTGCTGATCAAATAAATAATGCCATTCAAATGTTAAACGATATAAGTCAGCAAAATGCCGCTTCCGCAGAAGAAATGGCAACAAATTCAGAAGAGCTTGCAAGTCAATCTGAACAACTTATAAGTGTAATATCATATTTTAAAATTGGAGATACAAGCGAAATACAAAAACGCAAGAAAGTGTCGAAACAAAAATTGATAACTGAAAGAAAGAGCTTCAAGCACACTCGCAATCAGGATATTGATGATGGAGGCATTGATATAGACCTTAGTACCAATGATGAACTTGATGATGATTTTGAAAGATTTTAATGGAATTGAAACAAACATATGGAGAGCTACTAGATAAAGACTTTAAGCGATTAGGAAAGTTTATTTATGATAATTACGGAATAAATTTATATCCGCAAAAGCAAGTATTGGTAAAGTCAAGGTTGCAGAGAAGGTTGTCAATACTTGGCATGAGTTCCTATAGTGAGTATTGTGATTATGTACTCAAACATGAGCATGGCAAAGAAGAAGCTATACACATGATTGACAGAATTTCAACTAATAAAACAGACTTTTTTAGAGAAGATGATCATTTCGATTACCTAAGTGAAACTTTGCTCAAGTACTATTTTGCAGAAACTGGTAAAAAGAAATTACGAATTTGGAGCGCTGGTTGTTCAAGTGGAGAAGAACCATATACCATTGCCATGGTACTAAGCGAGCAAAAAGGTAGTATTCCATTTTTCGATTTTAGTATTTTCGCTTCCGACATATCAACAACAGTACTAAAAAAAGCAAAGGCAGCAGTTTATCCAGAAAGTGATCTTGAAGAAATCCCTACGGTTTACCATAGTAAATATCTCCTTAAGAGTAAAGATAAAACCAAGAAACAAATCCGAATAACATCTAATATCAGAAATAAAGTAAAATTTTTTAGATATAATTTATTGGGAAGTAAGTCTCCATTTAATAAACCAGTTGATGTTATATTTTGTCGTAACACACTAATTTATTTCGACAGACAAACTCAACAAAGGGTTATTAATCACCTTATTAGCAACTTGCCCATTGGCGGGTATTTATTTTTAGGTCATTCGGAATCGCTAATAAATATGAGTTTCCCACTAAAAAATGTTTTTCCTTCGGTATATAAAAAAATATAAGTATGAAAGATACAGAACTTATAAGAAAAAATAAGCAAATTATTGAGTTGCAAAATGTAATTAACGATTTGAACAAAAAATTAAACGAATCAGAATCGTTAAAGAGTAACTTTATTTCTAATATAATGAATGAAATGTATAATCCGTTCAGTTCAATCATAAGCATTGCCGATAATATTCAATCCCTTAAGGTTGACCAGCTGCAGAAAGCTTTGCCAATGGCTGAGATTATTTATCGGGAAGCAGCTCAATTAGACTTTCATTTACAAAATATTTTTGCTGCTGCTAGTATTGAGGCCGGACTGGAAGTATTGGATTTAGCAAATGTAAACATCGCCAACATATTTACAGATATTCTTGTTAAATTTAAGGTAGACATATCTAATAAAAATCTCAAAATTACTTCAAATCTCACAAGTAATAACGAAATAAATTTTGTAACCGACTCAAAAAAACTCACATTAATATTACTTAATTTACTTAGTAATTCTGTGAAATACAGTCCCGATGCTGGTACAATAGACTTTAAATTTGAGATAATTGAAGACTGCTTAAATATCTCAATTTCGGATGAAGGAGTTGGAATGACAGATGTAGATATTAAAAATATTTATAATCGGTTTAGTAGAGTTGATACAACTATTAATTCTGTAATTGGAGGTACAGGCTTAGGTTTATCAATAGTTAAAGCTTTAATTGAAATCCTTAATGCAAACATAAATATTTCTTCAACAAAGGGAACAAAAATATATTTAGCCATCCCTAAAATTGAAATTGATGACGAAGAGATTATGTCTGATGAAGAAATATTTTAGACTTTAACGGATAAATAGCAATTTGAATTAATGACAGAACCATTGAAATATTATCTACTACCTGGAGCATTAAAATTTTCCAGTAAACCAATGGAGATTACAACTCTATTGGGTTCATGTGTTTCGGTATGTTTATGGGATCCAAGGCTTAAAATTGGGGGCATGAATCATTATATGATGCCATTGTGGAATGGCACCGGTTTGGCATCTCCAAAATTTGGAAATATTGCCATAGAAAAACTTATTAAAAGCTTAATAAGCTTAGGGTCGCATCACAACGATATTGTTGCTAAAGTATTTGGTGGTGCGGCGGTATTAAACTCAAGTGAATGCATTTTTAATATTGGTGAACGAAATATTGATATTCAAGAAAATATACTTAAACAGATGGGGATTAATGTGGTTGCTAAAAGCCTAGGAGGAGATAAAGGAAGAAAATTAATTTTCAATACAGATACTGGTCTTGTTAAAATGAAATTTATTAAAAAACAAATAATCAGGTAATATATAAGTACTACCCAAACTAAATAAACCTAAAAGTATGGACTCGAAAAACAAAATAAAGGTACTAATTGTTGATGATTCGGCTTTGATAAGGCAAACTCTAAATACAATAATATCTGCCAACAAGGATATGGAAGTTATTGCATCAGCTGCCGATCCATATGTAGCTGTTAATAAAATGAAATCAGAGAAACCAGATGTTATTACTCTAGATATTCAAATGCCTCGTATGGATGGTCTTACATTTCTAAAAAAAATAATGCTTCAACACCCTGTACCAGTTGTAATAATATCAAGTTTAACTCAGAAGGAAAGTGACCTTGCTCTTTCTGCCTATAAACTTGGAGCAATAGCTGTGCTTGAAAAACCAGTTATGAGCTCTGAATTATTACATAAAGATTGGATTGAGAAATTAGAAGAAGCCATACTAACTGCCGCAAATTCAAATCTTACCAGATTAAAATTAAGAAAACAAAATACATTTATTAAAAAGGAACACACTGCTCCAAGTTCGAATAAGCCAAATAAGGTATGTAATAATTTTATACTAATTGGATCGTCAGCAGGTGGTACAGAAGTTATTAGCGAAATTCTATCGATGCTAGATACCGATATGCCTCCAATATTAATTGTACAGCACATGCCAGTGGAATTTACAGCTTCATATGCTCAACGATTAAACGATAACAGCAAACTAAATGTTCGTGAGGCAGTTTCTGGTGATGAATTATCGAGAGGAATTGCACTTATTGCTCCTGGCGACAAACATATGGAGTTAAATAATAATGGGTTTAACTTTTTTGTTAAACTTAATTCTGAACAAAAAGTAAATCGCCACCGACCATCTGTGGATGTGCTTTTCGCCTCTGCATTAAAATACACGAGTATTAACATACTTGCAATAATTCTATCAGGGATGGGCAACGATGGATCATCTGGCATGCTAAGGCTTAAAGAAACAGGAGCAATAACGGTGGTACAAAACCGCGAAACATCAATTGTTTATGGAATGCCAAAGGAAGCTCTAAAAATTGGTGCTGCTGACTACTCTTTATCTACTAGTGACATAGTTAAAGCAATTAACAAATTTTCAAAAAGGCCATAATCTAAATATTTTAACTATTTTTGATAACATCAAATGAAAAACGAATATCTAACATGAGGACAGATTCAAAGCCACGGGTGCTAATAGTTGATGATATGAAGTCGAATTTGCTAAATATGAAATCAATTTTAACATCTAAAGAAGACTACCAAATTGCAACAGCAGAGAATGGGAAAACAGCCATTAAGAAAGCTAAAGCCCAAAAACTTGATTTAATATTACTAGATATCGTAATGCCAGATATTTCGGGATTTGATGTTTGTAGAGAATTGAAAAGAATGCCGCAAACAAAAGATATTCCGGTAATATTTTTAACTTCTAAAAATGATCCTGAAAGTATTATTGAAGGATTTAGCTGTGGCGCAGTTGATTATGTTCATAAGCCATTTGTTGAAGAGGAATTATTAGCAAGGGCACGTGTGCACATTCAACTAAATAGAACGAAAAAACAACTTATGGAGGCAAGGGATAAAGCTGAATTAGCTACAAATGCTAAATCAATGTTCCTTGCTAACATGTCTCATGAAATTAGAACACCCATGAACGGCGTTGTTGGGATGGTTGAGGCTCTAAAGCATACTCAACTGACAGAAGACCAAATGGAATATCTTAATATTATTGATATTTCAAGCGAAAATTTATTATCCGTAGTTAACGACATCCTTGATTTCTCAAAAGTTGAAGCTGGCCAAATTGAACTCGAAAATATAACGTTTAATATTCATAAAGTTATTGATGAAGTTGTTAAAATGCTCAAATTTAAGGCAGACCAAAAGGATCTATATTTAAAATTTGATGTTGATAATAATATTCCAGCTTTTATTATAGGTGATTCATTACGAATAAAACAAATACTAATTAACTTAATAAATAATGCAATTAAGTTCACCAGTAGGGGTGGAATTACTATTCATTGTAAACTTGAAAGTACTGATAATAACAACATTACCTTGAGATTAATTGTAGTTGATACTGGTATCGGTATATCTAATAAAGTAAAAGATAAGCTTTTTGAATCGTTCACACAAGCTGATGCTTCTACCACCCGAAAATTTGGAGGTACAGGATTGGGACTAGCAATTTCTAAAAGCTTGACAAAACTAATGCAAGGTGAAATTGGTGTTGATAGTGTTGACGGTGAAGGATCATCATTTTGGTTTACTGTTCTATTGGAAAAGGCATCAATCAAAGATATACCGCAAGAGAGTTCAGATGAAGTGATATCAAAAGCAATGAGGCAATTAGATATACTTGTTGCTGAAGATAATTCTATTAATCAACGTGTAGCACGTTTCATAATAGAAAAACTTGGCCATAAAATTGAAATTGCTGAAAACGGTGAAATTGCTGTTGAAAAGTTTAAGGATGGTAATTACGATATAATTTTTATGGATATTCAGATGCCTGTTATGGATGGAATTGTAGCTACTGAAAATATAAGGAAGATTGAAAAAAGTATGGAAATTAGTTATGGTGTACCCATTATTGCAATGACAGCAAATACTTTAAAAGGAGATAAAGAGAAATTTATTGAATCAGGCATGAACGATTATATTGGGAAACCGTTTAAGGCAGCAGAGCTTTCTGATCTTATTTTTAAAATTATTCAAACAAAACAGCAATAGACATGACAAGCAAATGGAACAATGCTACAATACTCATTGTGGAGGATGTGGTATCAAATATTATGTATTACAAATCTGCTTTTAAGCATTCGGGAGCAAATATACTACTCGCTACGGATGGCGAACAAGCAGTTGAAATGGTTAAAAGTAATCCGAATATTGATATAATACTCATGGATATTCATATGCCAAAGATGAGTGGTTTGGAAGCTTCCACAATTATCAGAGAAATATCTCCAAAAATATCCATAATCATTCAAACCGCATATGTTCTGTTACACACAGAGGCTGAGTGCATTGCTGCTGGTGCAGATGTATTTTTAGAAAAGCCTATAAGCCTTTCAGTACTACACGATATAATTAATGATTTAATGAAGAATAAATAGTAATTATTTCTTGTTTTTTAATTAAATATATTTGTATCTTTGCAATCTCAAAAATTCGGGGTATGGCCCAGTCCGGTTAAGGCGCCTGCTTTGGGAGCAGGAGACCGAAAGTTCGAATCTTTCTATCCCGAC
>JASFZK010000238.1:0-3723 GCA_045267845.1 Bacteroidota bacterium
ACTTTTTCAGCTTCTATTCCAGTAATTTCCGGATAGAGTTTATAAGAATTTAACTCAACCTGATCAAAGCTAAAATCACCAAGATTATCTGAATAATGACAAGTTAGTAGTTTATCATATTCATCAAATAAATAAATATTAACACCTTCGGCAGATAAATTACCTAAAAGTCGAGGAAGATTATCATAAATAATATTACCGCTAATGCTTCCTTCACCACCAGAAACACCTTCGGCATGACCAAGATTAATATTGTATTCCCATGATGTGCTAGTTAAACTAATCGTCACTGATTCTTCCCAAAAAATCTTGTCGCCATAATAAGTTGGCAGCAGAGTACCATAGTATTGTGACTCATACATTGGTTCAGCTTTAACCATATATTTTCCACTGGGCATTTGATAAAAAAAGTAATACCCCAAAGTATCAAATGCAATTGTATCGATTGCAATATATCGCTCATGCGAATCAATCATATATAAATAAGCATACCCCATATCTATTGGAAAATACTCTGAGAAAACATGACCTCCCAAATGATAATAGTCTTGATCACTTATATAAAGCTGCTTAGAAATAATACTGGTTTTAAGTTCATTATTAACTACTGCTGTTACAGTTAGTGATATTTTATATAGTCCGAATATATGATATGTATGTACAGCATTTTGAGAGTTAGATATGGTACCATCACCAAAGTCCCAATGCCAACCAATAATATTTTCGGCATTCGTTTGATCAACAAAACTATACTTCATTCTATTGTCATCTTGTTTTTGAACATACTTAAATCTTGCCTGAAGTTTTTCAGACTGATAAGGCATATAGATTAAAAAGTTAGCTATTAAAACCCGGTTTGCCCTTTCCATAAATCGAAAGTGAACAGTGGTATCAATGGCTTTACCATAATAATCAACTGTTGAAACCACAAAAGAGCCCTTCGTTTCGTCTGTATAAACTGTATCATAATAATAGCCTTCATAATTGGTTAACAATATATTATAATAACCATTAAGACCACCTCGCGTGGAGTCACTTTCAATAATAACTTCATGCCCTTCAACAGGGTTTCCATATTCCATGTTAATAATTTGCCCCGAAATTACCACATAGTTAATGTCATTAGATGCATGAGAAATATTGGTGACAGACAAAATTGCCAACACAAATAAGGCAATTTTGAATATATATTTTTTATTAATAATAAACTTCATCATTACTATTTTTTTTCAAATTTTACTTTATAATGTAAATCAATCCAATACGAAGAGTTACCCCTGTTGATGATGTTGCATTATAAGGACTACTATAAATACTTTTAAAATAATACCTAAATCCGGGTTCAACGGCTATGGATATATTTTTATTTACTTGATATTCAACTCCCGCTCCAAGCCATAACTGTAAATAGTTATTAGAACGAACGGGCAAATTATTTTGCAAACTAATTATATCGGCATCTTTGTCTTCGGGCAACGGATCATCAATCCAACTACTTAGTTTAAAATTAAAAGCAGGACCTCCCATAATATACCAACCAATGTTTGATCCCATTTTTTTATGATAATAACCAACCAATAATGGCACTTGCAAATAAATATATTTATTGGTTACATTAGATACTGTAACATGGTGTACAGAATCCCAAATTTCAACAGTTTTAGTATGGTAAACTGGAGTTATATTTCCTTGAATTGTATCGAAAGTAATATCATAAACATCATCATACGAACCCATATAATCGTTGGTGATGTAATTGATTTTTGCAAACCCTCTATCACGCACATAGGACAACCCAACTCCAGAACGAACAAACCAGTGCTTATTAATAAAATAGGTTGGCTCAATGCTAACTGTATATGAATTAAGTATTTCTACAGAATCGAAGTTAGATATTGCCAATTCGGGTGATAAATAAGAACCAACTTTCCAGTATGAATTTACATTTGTATTTTGGGTTTGCAAGACTTCTAAATTCGGAATAGAGACTACACCATCTCGAGTTTCGGGAGTGTATTCGTTGTTATGAGAGTTAGACGCAATAATGCCACTTTTCTTCATCTTAATAAAGTTAAGACCATTACTTATTTCCTCATGCTGAATATTATCATCAATCACAAAAACTTCTGTTATAATGGGGTCTTCAATGGGCTTTAATTCAGCAAAATCAGTCTCCAACAATTGTGGCTCTATCAACTCAGGTGGTACTTCCTTATCAACTACATTTGTCTCTTCAGTATTATTTGAAGTCTCTAAAGTTGAATTTTCATTACTCACCGTGTTGGATTGAATATCAACTATTACTGACTCTTCAACTATTTTTTGATTTAGATTTTTATTTCCCTTATCATATGTATTTGATGTACTTTCTATGATAACAGGGCCAGTGGATGAGCTGCTATAAGTGATATTTTTTGACAACGGGTTAAAAACAAACAAAGCAGATATTAGTGCTATTAAAGCAAGTATGGAAGCTGCAATAAACCATCTGTTTTTATGGAATGCAATAACAGGTTTATCAACTAAACCTTGTTCAATTGCTACCCAAACATGTTTAGGAGGGGTTGGAGTAAAACTTTCAAATTTTTCTCGAACTATGTTGTCGATATTTTTGTTGCTGTTATTCAATGTTTTCTTTATTCTTAATTTTCGCCAGTTTCTTTTGAAGTGAAACACGTGCTCTTGAAAGTTGAGATTTTGAAGTATTTTCTGATATCTCAAGCAATTTCCCGATTTCTTTGTGCGTATACCCCTCAATAACGCTTAGGTTAAAAACTGTGCGATATCCTGGAGGTAACTCACTTATTAATATGAGAAGTTCATCGGCTGCCATCTTTTCAACAATACTACTAACTTCTTTAACTTTTCCTTGAACAATATCTAAATCAACATTTATTCCTTGTTTAATTCTCTTTTTATAATAATTTATTGCAGTGTTTACAATTGTTCTTCGCACCCATCCTTCAAGTGAACCCTCGCCACGAAAATCTTTTATATGTTTAAACACTCTAATGAAACCATCTTGTAATATATCATCAGCGTCATCACTTACAAAGGCAAAACGAAGGCAAATACCATACATCGTGGGAGCAAGTTTTTCGTAAAAAAGTCTTTGCGCTTCCGAATCGTTCTCTTTAAGCCTCTTTATGAAGGTGCTATCAAGTTTCATTGAAAGATAGTTTATCGTCTACCAAATTAGTTAAAAAATATCTGGCAAGATAATAAAATACCTCCAATTAAATTATTGACATTAAGGTACAATAAATGGTTGCACAAATACCAATTTTTAGTTAAATATTAGGATAATTATTAATTTAAAGAGAATGAAAAACTATGAATGAACCTGAGTTCGGCTTAAGATTTGGATATATTCAATGTGCGGCAGTGATAGAAATGTTAGCTTGTTGAAACTCCGTTGTAGCTTTTGTTGGCATACAGCGGCGGATGCAAGTAAGCCCATGTAATGCTTACAAAAGCACAATAGGTGTGAAACAACTATAAATGTATAGCACGGTTTACTGCCGAAATATCAATGCAGGCAGTAAAGCTGCTCAAACAAAATAGAAAATAACAAGATTAAAACCAGCTATTAATAATTAAATCATTAATGGTATTTAGCAAGCTGTCTTTTTGAATTGGTTTGGCAATTAGTTTGTCGATGCCTGCAGCCTTAGCATAATCAGCATCATCGGGATTAATGAAATCAATTTGAGCAATTATGGG
>JASFZK010000239.1:0-5726 GCA_045267845.1 Bacteroidota bacterium
GTGAACCCGGCAGGATTCGAACCTGCAACCTCCTGATCCGTAGTCAGGTGCACTATCCGTTATGCTACGAGTCCAATAATGCTTTTAAATATTCTCGACCAAAACCAGATTTGAAATACAATTCTCTATTTCTGGCTTTTTCAAAACTGTCAAATTTTTCATGATAAACTAATAACCAAGGCCTGTATGGCTTTGTTGATTTAGTTTTACCTGAATTATGCTCTTTAAGTCTACGTTCTAAATTGGTTGTTAAACCTTTGTAGAGTCTATTATCAATATTACTTTTAAGAACGTAAACAAAAAACATTGTTAATATTTTCTTTATCCGGACACCCTGCCTGCCGGCAGGCAGGTATCCGTTATGCTACGAGTCCAATAAATTGGAGCGCAAAGATACACTTATTTTCAAATCCAACTAAAAATTATTTAATTATTACCAATCGTTTTATGTCTGTGGTGATACTGTTAATTTTTAAGGTGCAAATGTATATACCTGCTTTAATATTATGAGGTTTATTCCAAGTAATATCATATTTTCCGGCTAGTTGTGGTTCGTTTACCAAGTTAGCTATTAGGTTTCCATTTAATGAATAAATAACAAGTTCAACAAACGCTTTTTCACTAATTATATAGTTAATTGCAGTTGAATTAGTAAACGGGTTTGGATAATTATACTCAATATGGCTACTTGCCTTTGAGTAACTAATAGTTGGTATTGCATTGGTTGAATCATGAATTGCCAAAGCTTTTATGCACAAATTACCAGTATTTTCATATCCGGAACCATCAGTATAATAATAGAAATCAGTCCATGCACCTTCATCTGAAAAATATGACTGTTCAGGACTTGCAGTAGATGGTACTACAACTCTGCTACTTGCGCCAAGTAATACCGGTACTTCGGATGTGCGATCGTAAGCAAAGCCACCAGCCGAAAGCGATAAGTAAACATAAAAATCATCACCTAAAGTAATATTAACAGTGTCAGCTAAGTTAACTGTGTGTAAGCCCGAGTGTTTATAATTTCCTGATATACTCGAGAGCTCATTCTCGAGCTCTACACCATTAAAGTCATCATAAATCCGAATTGTATAATCGACATTTTGCTCAGCAGTGAAAAAATTAACTGCAATTATACTTTCATCATGTTTTGCTACAAAGGCATTAAAAGCTTCATCAATATATTTTAGTGTATCACGCCAGCCGTGGTAGTCATAGAAATAAGCAGTATCAAAAGTTGACCTAACAACATTCTGGAAAGACACAGCTCCCATCTCTGGGTTTTGACAAGCTTGTTTATCGTAATATGAAATCCAAAAATAACCATCAATACCCCAATTTGTTCCCCAACTATTTTTCACTAACCATGCACCAGGTTCAGGAGCTTGGGTAATATGATTGTCATCCCATCCAATGATTGAAACCGAATGGTTTGGCTCTAAAGAGCTTGTTCGGGGTTGATAATGATTGAAGTTTTCATCTATAAAATTGCCGTCATAACACATACATGTGGCCATAACACCTTCCTGCATAACCTTAGTTTTTATGAATTCAATGTTCTCAAGGTTTGGCCCGGCAGTGTACCACTCAACTTCGCGTGCGTAGTAATAATGATAGCTTTCTTTGTAAATAACGGGTGGTGTTGCATACGATTGCCCGTCTATTTCGCGCACAGTACCACTCAATCGTGAAGTATATGAAGTTGTTACTCTGTAATCACCTCCCATATGAACCTCAAGGCCTTGCCCAGTGTTAAAAGGTGGATCTAAATCATGATTGTAATAACTGTTGTACCCGTTCCACCAATCCAAATGATATTCGGCAAGAGCAGGTTCGCCAGTGTCACCAGCAGCTATCCAATTACCTGTAATTAACAAATTGCCTTCCATGGCAGCCATTGAACCAAAAGTCCAGCAAGTACCACCTTGTTGGTTTTTTACACTTGTAACAAAGTTTTTCCCATTAAAATCACGTAAATCAAAGCTTTGTGGTAGTTGTGCCGAAATTGTAATTGTAATTAGAATAAAAATAATAAGTAGTATGTTTTTCATGGATACAGTGATTTTTCTTATGGTTATTTAGCAGATATTTTAATTAATCTTATGTTAATCAGGCAATAGCTATCAATATTATGCTAGTATAAAAAGCCTTATTTTTTTTAACACAACATTTTAATTCTTCAAAGATATTAAATTTATATCTTTGGTGCGGACAAAAACTATAATTTAATATGAATTTACTAGAAGGAAAAACTGCCTTAATTACTGGTGCAGCAAGAGGAATAGGAAAAGCAATTGCCATGAAGTTTGCCAGCGAAGGTGCTAATATCGCATTTTCAGATCTTAATTATGATGAAAATATGGAAGCTACTGAAGCTGAATTGAATGCTCTGGGAATTAAAGCTAAAGGATATGCATCAAATGCTGCATTATTTGAAGATGGTGAAAAATTAGTAGATGCTGTAATGAGCGACTTTGGAAGAATTGATATATTAGTAAACAATGCTGGAATTACTCGTGACAACTTACTTATGCGTATGCAGGAAAAGGATTGGGATATGGTTATTAGTGTTAACCTTAAGTCGGCTTTTAACCTAACTAAAGCTGTTCAGCGAGTTATGATGAAACAAAGGTATGGTTCAATAATTAATATGAGCTCGGTTGTTGGCGTTAGCGGTAATGCCGGTCAGTCTAATTATTCAGCATCAAAAGCTGGTATGATAGGTTTTACAAAGTCGATTGCACAGGAATTAGGTTCGCGAAATATTCGCTGTAATGCAATTGCACCTGGTTTCATTGATACTGAGATGACTTCTAAACTTAATACTGAAGTTAGAGATGCATGGATCAAGGCGATTCCTTTAAGGCGTTCGGGTAGCCCTGATGATGTTGCTGATGTTGCTACGTTTCTCGCTTCCGAATTGTCATCATACGTTTCAGGACAGGTTATTAATGTTTGTGGCGGAATGAATACCTAGAAGTTAAAATGAATTATTTTATTCATTTGTATTAAAACTGTTATTTACATATCTAATTTGTGATTACTGATTTATCTATATCATATTCGTGGTGGGCAGTGCTACTGGTTGTAGTGATTGGCTTATTGTATGCCGGACTATTATACATCAAAAATCCACTAAACAAACTAACTGGAATCATGTCAGTTACCTTGTTTATATTTCGGTTTATAGCTGTTTTTTTGCTTGGGTTTTTATTACTTTCTCCTACTATAAAAACAAAAAAGAAGCAGATTGAAAAACCAATAATTATTATTGGTCAAGATAATTCAAGGTCGGTATTAATGACAAAAGACTCATCATATTATACTGATATGGTGGCATCGGATATGAGTAGTTTGATTACCAAATTATCAGAGGAAAATGATGTGGAAAGCTATTTGTTCGGAGAAATTGTAGCAGAGGGTAGTACACCCGAATTTACAGATAACAAATCTAATTATTCAGCCTTTTTTACCCATATAAAGAAGAATTATACAGGATTAAATGTTGGAGCAATAATTTTAACAGGCGATGGGATTGTTAACAATGGCACCGATCCTGTGTATGCAGCAAGCGATATCAATTATCCTATTTTTACTATTGCCCTTGGGGATACTTCGCAATCAAGAGATATAAAAATAGATGATGTTAGGTATAACTCAATTGTTTATTCTGGAGATATTTTCCCCATTGAAGTTAGTATTTCTGCAAGTAAAGTAAAAGGGTTTACAACTACCGTTAAACTTTTGGAAAACAATAAGGTAGTTTCAAAAAAAACAATAAAATTCCCCAATGATAATTTTAGGACATCAATTAATTTTGATGTTGAAGCAAACAAGGCTGGAAAGAGGCGGTATAGTATTTTGGTTGAGCCGGTTAACAATGAAATAAGTGTTGAGAATAATCTCAAAAATGTTTTTATTGATGTGCTTGATACCAGAAAAAAAATACTAATACTAGCGTATGCACCTCATCCTGATATTGGAGTAATTAAGCAAAGCCTTGCTAAAAATATAAATTATGAAGTTGAAACAGATTACATAGGTAGTTTTAATGAGGATATATCTAATTTTGACTTAGTAATACTACATCAACTTCCAGCCAAAAAAAACTCAGCCATAAGAATTCTGCGAAAATTAGATGATCAAAAAGTACCAACTCTATTTATATTAGGAAAAGAAAGTAACCTGCCTGTATTTAATCAATTCTTTAAGGGATTGAATATACTGTCGGCGGTTGGAAATATGGTTCCTGCGCAGTTTGAATACAATAGTTTATTTACATATTTTTCTTTTAACAAGGAATTTGTCAGCCAGTTATCAAATCTTCCACCATTGAATGTCCCTCTTGGTAATTACAGTTTATCAGTGGCTGCGGAGGTATTTGCCTGGCAAATGATTGATGGTATTCTAACTGATTTCCCATTGATTACTTTCCATAATAATATGGGTTTAAAAAGTGGTGTTATAGGTGGTGAAGGGATTTGGTTGTGGCGCATACAAAGTTATCTTCAATATGGTAATTCAGTATCTGTTGATGCTTTATTGAATAAAATTGCAATGTTTCTTATTGCTGATACCGATAGGCGGCATTTTAAAATACAAACAAGGGGTGAATATGACAGTCATGAAGACGTGGTTATTGTTGCCGAATTATATAATCAGGCTCTGGAGCCAGTCAATTCAGCAGAGGTTGTACTTACACTAAAAAATGAAAAAGGGGAGAAGTTTAATTTCATTTTTACAACCTTTGATGATTATTACAAACTTAATATCAATAAATTACCGGTTGGGATTTATAGCTATAATGCAAATGTAAAGCTTGGTGCTGAGGTATATAACGATAGAGGCGAATTCATTGTTCAGCAGCTTGATAATGAGAGTAGAAATTTAAATGCAAATCATCGAATTCTAAAACAGCTAGCAACCGAACATAATGGACAAATGTACTATCCAAATGAGATAGACTCACTATTAACTGATATTGAAAATCTTGATAGTATAACTTCAAAAATCCATTATGAAGATAAGTTCACAGGGCTTAATTCCATTATTTATGTACTCCTTGGTATAATTCTCCTACTATTTGTGGAGTGGTTTTTAAGGAAGTATTTCGGTAATTATTAAAAAATCATAATCATGGTTCAAATAATATTTTGGATAATAATAGGGATAATTATTTTTGACTATTTGCTTGAAAAATTTCTGGATTTTCTCAACTATGGTAATATGCAGGAAAATATACCGGATGAATTAACAGGTATTTATGACAAGGAGAAATATAGTAAATCACAGCAGTACGAAAAAGTGAATCTTGTTTTCACAACAATAACTAGTACATTTTCATTTGTGATAATTTTGATTTTGCTTTTTGCAGATGGGTTTGCTATTTTAGATAACTATGTTAGTAATATAACACAAAATGAATACTTTAGAGCCTTATTATTCTTTGGGATATTGGGAGTTGGAATGGATTTGATATCAATCCCTTTTCAAATTTATGGAACATTTGTGATAGAAGAAAAATTTGGTTTTAATAAAACTACACCACTTACATTCATTACTGATAAAATAAAAGGGTGGTTAATTGGAGCGCTAATTGGTGGTGGTTTACTAATGTTTATTATGTGGGCATGGAGTGAAACTGGTAATTGGTTTTGGTTAATTGTTATGGGTGGTCTTAGTACCTTTATGATTTTTATGACCATGTTCTATTCACGATTGATTGT
>JASFZK010000240.1:0-5306 GCA_045267845.1 Bacteroidota bacterium
AATAGTATTTTCGTTTAATAATTCATTAACATCAGTAGATGCAACAATAACTACCGACCGTGAAAAAGTGTATGCAGTATTAACAAACCTTGTTAAAAACGCTATCAAATACAGCGAAAAAGGCTCCATCGAAATTGGCTATAACAAAGTTGGCAGAGGTGAGTCACAACATCTGGAGTTTTTTGTGAAAGATACTGGTATTGGTATCCCGAAAAAAAGGCAAAAAGCAATATTTGAAAGGTTTATACAAGCCGACCTTAGTGATAAAAATGCATATCAAGGTGCTGGTCTTGGATTAGCAATTTCCAAAGCTTATGTTGAAATGCTTGATGGTAAAATTTGGGTAGTAAGTGAAGAAAATAATGGAAGTACTTTCTACTTCACGCTTCCATACCAAAGTAAAAAGATAAACCTGAGTAGTGCCAAAAGCGAAAAAACAAATACTTTTGACACCTCGCTTGTTAATAAATTAAAAATTCTAATTGTTGAAGATGACGAGCCATCAGAAGAACTAATTTCCATAACTGTAAAAAAAATAGGGGAAAATATTGTAAGTGTAAAATCCGGAGAAGAAGCGATAAAGGCATGCCATAATAACCCTGATATTGATCTAATATTAATGGATATACGAATGCCCAAAATGGATGGTCATGAAGCGACTAGGCTTATACGTAAATTTAACAAGGATGTAATTATTATTGCACAAACAGCGTATGCACTTAGTGGCGATAAAGAAAAAGCAATTGCTGCTGGTTGTAACGACTATATTTCAAAACCGGTTAATGTAAATCAATTGATGCAAAAAATCAAAAACCAACTAAATAAATGACAAGGCAGTAAGTAACGTATAAAAGAATTATTAAAACCAAAGAATCTATTTTCAACCAAAACCATGAAAATAAATATACCCAATTTTAAACTAAGTAAAGATAGCTTAACACCAGGCACTTTTCGTCTTGGGATTGTGTTCGGGCTTTTTATGTACTGTGCATTTGGATTATTGGATATCTATGCCATGCCATCTAATTATGAAACTGCATGGGTAATTCGTTATGGCATAATATTACCATTGCTAATTATTTCATTTTTTTTATCTTATTACAAACCCATATACAGATATAGTAATACTATAATGTTTGTACTTATCACCATAGGGCAACTTGGTATTATTGCCATGTTAGGCATAAGCATACCTGGCGACCTTGCATATAACATGTACTATGTTGGCTTAATTTTAGTGATGCTGTGGGCTAGCTTTGTATTTAGGCTCAATCTTTACACAACAATTTATTTTGCGTTTTCAACAATAATATTATACAATTTTACTGCCATATACTATCAAAACCTGCTATCACTACCTGAAAGCTCGAATGAGATTGCGATTTTAGTAAACAATAATTTTTTCTTGATTTCAGCATCTATACTTGTAATTGTAGGTGCTTTTCAGTTAGAAAGAAAAGATAATATAAATAGCAAGATAAATAATGAGCTTATTAATGAAAAAATACAACTTAAAATAGCCAAAGAAGAAGCTGAAGAAAGTCAGAAAGCATATGAAGAGGTAGTTGAAACTACAAATGATCTCATAACAGTTGTTGGAAAAGAAGGTAAAATTATTTTTGTTAATCATGCTTCCAGCATATTTTTCGGACTCCCTCCAAATGAATGTCTTGGTAAAAAAGCCTTCAATTTCGTTCATCCGAAAGATATTGAATATACGATTATTAAGTTTGAAGAATGGTTAACTTCAACAAAGAACAATTTCTATATTGAAAACCGACAAGTAAATGTTAAAGGGCATGTATTAGATGTAGCATGGAATGTAAACATTGTTCGCAGTAATAACAAAGTAATTAAAATAACTTCCGTTGGAAGAGATATTACAGAACAAAAAAAAGCTGATCAACTACTTCGCGAAAGTGAAGCTCACTTTAAAAATATGTTTGAGCGTCACAATGCAATTATGTTACTGATCGAACCTGACACAGGCATTATAATCGACTCAAACAAAGCAGCTTCAAATTATTATGGGCATAGTAAAACAAAGCTTTGCTCAATGAATATTAATGAAATAAACACATTAACACCTGAAGAAGTATTAAGTGAACAACAGAATGCAAAAAATGAAAATCGAAATCACTTTATCTTTTCACACAAATTGGCAAATGGAGAAGTTAGAATTGTAGAAGTACATTCATCACCAATTGACATAAAAGGTAAACAAATACTTTTTTCAATTATTTATGATATCACCGACCGTAAATTTGCTGAAATTGCCTTAAAAGAATCAAATGAATATTTAGAAAATCTTTTTAATTATGCAAATGCTCCAATTGTAGTTTGGAACAATGAATTAGAAATAACTCGTTTTAATCATGCTTTCGAAAAACTAAGTGGTTATACGGCCTCAGAAGTCTTTTCACAAAAAATAGATATTCTATTCCCTAAACACAAAATTATTGAGTCATTACAACTCATTAAAGAAACAACTGCCGGTGAAAAGTGGCAAACCGTTGAAATTGAAATATTACGAAAGAATAGTGAAATAAGAACTGTGTTGTGGAATTCGGCGAATATTCTTGATAAGTCTGACGAAAATATTATAGCTACAATTGCACAAGGGCAGGATATTACAGACCGTAATAAAGCTACACTTGCGTTAAAGTATAGTGAGGAAAAACTCTCATTATTATTAAACTCTACTGCTGAAGGAATTTACGGAATTGATTTAGATGGTAGTTGCACTTTTGCAAATAAAGCTTGTATTGAAATATTGGGTTATAAAAATGAATCACAACTATTTGGCAAAAACATGCATAACCTAATACATCATACTTACCCAGATGGTACACATATGGATAGTAATCTTTGCATAATATACAAAGCATATAAGCAAGGTATTGGAACTCACGTTGATAATGAACATTTTTGGAAAGCAGACGGTAGTAGCTTTCCTGTGGAATACTCTTCATATCCCCAATACAAAGACAATGAAATTGTTGGAGCCGTTGTAACGTTTACTGACATAACACAACGTAAACATAATGAACATGCATTAATTGAAAGCGAAAACCAATTGAGAGATCTTAATTCGACTAAAGACAAACTTTTTTCTGTTATTGCTCACGATTTAAGAAGTCCGTTTAATAGCATCCTTGGGTTTTCGGAATTATTGATCGATAGTGTTAAAGGACCCGAGATTGCAAAAACTGAAAAGTATGTAGAAATTATTCACTCATCTGCAAAAAACACTCTCACTTTACTTGATAATTTATTAGACTGGGCTAAGTCACAAACTGGCTTGATGACTTTTATACCAGAAGAACTAAATTTGTCATTAGTTATTAAGGAAGTAATTAAATTTTCCAATTCACCTGCAGAAATAAAAAACATATCTCTGAATTATGTCCAAACAGATGATGTTATGGTATACGCCGACCATAATATGATAAATACAATTTTGTTAAACCTGATTTCCAATGCAATAAAATTCACTAACCCAGGAGGTAATATTGAAATTAATTCTAGACTTCACCAAAAGCAAGTGGAAATTTCAATTTCAGACAATGGTGTAGGTATGGATAAAGATACATACAATAAAATATTTAGCATAGATATAAATCATACAACAAAAGGAACCGCGAAAGAAAAAGGGTCTGGCTTAGGCCTTGTTCTGTGCAAAGAATTTGTAGATAGGCATCAAGGGGAAATTTGGGCAGAAAGTAAAAAAGGCGGGGGGTCAGTGTTTTATTTTACCCTTCCATTACAACCAAATTTAGCAACTCTGAATTCAACCAAAAAAGCAGATATTTATTCAGATAAAGAACCCCCAATAAATAACTTGAAAATATTAATTGCCGATGATGATGAAGCTTCACAGATGCTTATTTCTATTATAGTAAGTAAGTTTGCTAAGGATGTTATAGTTGTTAAAACTGGTGCTGAGGCCGTAAAAGCTTGTCTTAAAAATAATGATATTGACTTGATACTTATGGATATTAAGATGCCTGAGATGGACGGTTATGAGGCCACTCGCCAAATACGTAAGTTTAACAAAAATGTTATTATTATTGCACAAACAGCTTTTACACAAAATAATAACAAAGAAAAAGCAATTGCAGCTGGCTGTAACGACTATATTTCAAAACCTATTAGTATGGAAAAAATTAATAATATCATTTATAATTACTTCACTAATTATACCAAGTAGTTACTTTGGAATAAAAATTCGTTTATAGATAGGCGAACTTACTGATGGTTAGTTTTGCAGATTAATTTTAACCTGATTTTCTTTTTCTCCCTAATCAAATAGTTCCTTTTTAATAAGTTGATTTTATTTTCTGTTATCGTCACTTCTTTCTTGATATTAACCACTTGATTCGATCATAGGATACGATATAATGAACAATCACAGCTATCACCATCATCCAACTTAAAGTAGTATATCCCATATCAAAAAGAGACCACATGGCGAAACCAAAAATTGCTAACTCAATTATTAGACGAACAATACCAGGTGTAACAATTGGTGCTTTTCCGGAGCGGCTTGGATCATCTGGAACTGCAAAAGTGCCCCAGATAATTGCAAGTACTACAGGTATTCCAAGAGCAAGTACAAAACGAAACCATCCGTCACTTTGATTCCATCCCCACATACCTACTGTAAACAGTGCAAATAATTCGAGCAAAAAACGAAAAATAAGATTGATTGGATTTGTTCCCATTGACTTTATTTATGGCATTTTTAGTTTTGAATGCTTTCAATTCTATTTCTTTAACAAATGAAACAATCCCTATTCTTAAAATTTTGATTCCGTTTCATTGAGTTGGTACTCAAGATATCAATTATATATGCCCGTTAGAATTACATACTTCCTATACTATATTTCATTTTTACTTGAAATAATAATAACAAAAATAATATATAGAGACTAACAAGTATTAAATTAGTAGTAACTATTTTTCATTTTAATCAGATCCTTAACTACCTCACATTTAAACAACCATAATATATTAAAACCAAACTGTTAAATATTTGTTAAATATTAACGCTTAATGGTGAAACACCTTGATATGTATATTTTTGCGGACAATCCTTATTTATAATAAATCTAAATTAAGAAAATGAAAAAAATTTACAATGTATTAGCAATACTCGCATTACCATCCATTTTGCTGTTATACAGTTACAACAGTGGAAGCCCTGGAGGCAAATCGGGTTCTATGGGCGATGGTGGTAGCACATGTACCGATTGCCATGGTGGAACTGCACAATCACAATCAGGTTGGATAACCACAAATATACC
>JASFZK010000241.1:0-15890 GCA_045267845.1 Bacteroidota bacterium
AGTCGTTCGCCCTCGGCAGTACCTGCTGTTTGAGTTCGTTCGTTCCAATAATTGGCAACATCACGCTGTAGTTCATAATTTTGAAATTCATCAAAATCCATCTCGGTTGGTGTACGATACTGAAATTCACCAATTTTATTTACAAATTCATAGGTATTTGTTTCGGGATTGTATACGATTTCGCGTTCGATATTTGAAGGCGGACTCATAAATAGCGGACTTGAGTTTTGATTATCGATAAATGGATTACCGGTAAAATCGTTAAATGGGAATAATAGTTCTACGCCGGTAGTATCAGTACTGGGAGCCGAACCTGAGTTAGTATTATTTTGTGATATGGCAATAACAGGAAACAAAAGCACGAGTGCTAACAAGCATGAAATAAGGCGCTTAGGTGTTAAAAAGTATATGTTATTCCTGTTCAATGTATTCTTTTTTTTCACTTATATTATAAAGACGAAAACGTCTTATAGCATTTTAAGAGCTTCTTTAATTAGTCCTTCAACGTTGACAATTTTTTCATCTTTAAGTGCTTTATCAATTACTTTTTCGGCACTAGGTTTATTAAAACCTAATATCAGTAAACCTGATAACGCTTCTTCCCTCATTGTATTGTGGGTTTCGGAGATTTTTTCGAGTTCAATTCCTGATTTTATGAGTTTATCTTTTAAATCGATTATTATACGCTGAGCTGTTTTTCCTCCAATTCCTTTAACTCCTTGCAATACATTGGTTTTAGATTGAACAATTGCATCAAAGGCTTCTTCAGTTGTGAGTGACGAAAGTATTAATCGTGCAGTGTTGGCACCAACTCCAGAAACTGATATGAGATAAGTAAATAGCAGGCGTTCATTTTTTTCGGCAAAGCCAAACAATATTTGTGCATCTTCACGAACAACAAAGTAAGTAAATATTTTGAGGTCTTCTTTTTCTTTGATTTTGGAATAGGTTGTTAATGAGATATTTACCAAATACCCAACTCCATTAACATCAATTACAATATAGGTTGGATTTTTTTCAACCAGTTTACCCTTTAGATAATCGTACATTCTGCTATATTAATTTGGTTTTAGGTATTATAGTAATTAACCCCAAAAACTTAACTTGCAAAAATACAATTTATACTGAAAAATCATAGGTTTAAAGAATGACTTTTATTAAGCTTAGCTCTAGCCTCCGAAAGTTTACTATCATAAATTACATGACTGATTATCAAGAAATTAAAATTTGGTTATTTGTTTAAGCTGGTTATTTGTTTAATTTATTGAAACTGCTAAACTCTTGTTTATCATAAATATAAACTAATAAGCATATCAACAAATAAACAAAAACAATAAGTTTCGGGTGATGTTGAAAGCCTAGAAAGAACGTGGAAGTAGGAAAATATAACTGGGTTTTTAATTATACATGGTTTTGTAATATAGACTGAACTATGCGGCAGGGATTGTAGAGGTAGCTTGTTGTAGTGGAGGCTTAGTTTTTGTTGACTGGTGGAGGCGAGCGAAGTAAGCCCACACGCAGTTTACAAAAACTTAGCCTGCACAAAACAACTAAAACGAAAAGCACGGTTGTCCGCCCACAAAAAAAGGGAATACAATGTACCCCCTTTCAATTTTTTAATATTATAATGCAAATACTAGTTAACCATTATAACTTCAACTTCTTCAACCTCAACGGGGGCAGGAGTTTTAACTATTGTTAGCTCATCGATTAGGTTTGTTGCGCCGGCAAATTTGTCGATAATAAACAATACATAATGAATATCAACAACAATTGTGCGCTGTAGATTTGGGGCAAAAGCAATGTCGCTGCTCATGGCTTCCCAGTTGCCGTCGAAAGCAATTCCGGTAAGTTCGCCTTTCCCATTTACTACCGGTGAGCCTGAGTTTCCGCCAGTAATATCGTTATTGGTTAAAAAGCACACAATCATTTTACCATCTTGTCCGTATTGTCCGTAATCTTTCGATTCGTAAAGCTCTTTAAGTTTAGGAGCAACTTCAAACTCGTCATTATCAGGGTCTTCCTTGTCGATAACGCCGCTAAGATGTGTTACAAAATCAAAGTGAATTGCATCAGCAGGATAGTAATCCATTACCTGTCCGTATGAAAAACGAAGTGTGGAATTTGCATCGGGATAGAAATTTTTGTTTGGCTGCATTTCTCTAACTCCTTCAACAAATAGTTTGGTTGCATTTTTGAAATCATCACCACCACGCTTTATGTTTCCTGATGCATTCATTAGAGATGCCATAAATTGGTTGGCCAAAATAAATGCAGGATCTTTTTGGAGTGTTTTAAGTTTAGGATCGTTTAAAAATGCGATAATTTTATTTTCGGTTGAAAAGTTAGATTTATCAAAAACGTAAGCTGCAATTTCGCTGAAGTTGCCTTTGAACTTTTTCACAAGCTTTGTTAGAAGTTCGGGCTGCATATCCTGAGCAACGTTGTTGTAATATAATTCTGTCATGGCAGCAAACACATCCTCGTCGGTGGCCATGTCGTAGTTTTTAAATTGCTCAGAAACATTTCCTACTAGTTTTTCAACTTCTTTGTTTATTTGCTTTTGCTTTTTTTCCTTTTTCTTCTTGTCTTTTTCTTCTTTATATTGCTCCATAAAAGTACTCAGACCTGAGAAACTATTTGCATATCCGGTTATTTCGGCACCGCCAACACCTGTTAGACTTGCGAAAATTAATGCTGAATATCCATTAACTTTGTCGGCATTCGCTTTATTAATTATGGAGAGGACTTCACCATATTTGTCTTGACGAGCTTGATCTTCGTTAATCCAGGTTTCGAATTCTTCTTCAAATGCTTTTTTGTCATCATAAACATCAAGATCTTTTATGCCTTTTGTTTGTCCGATGAAAAGTTTCCAGGCGTTAGCAATTCCGGCATAGTTTGATGCATATTTAATTCTTACTTCCTGATCTTGGTTCATGTGTTCTTTCCAAACTTCAAGTTTTTTTCCAAAAACTTCAATTATTGGAGGGTAAAATTCTTTCACTTTAAAATCAATGCCTGATGATGTTTCGAAACGTTCGGTTCCGCCAGGAAAACCCCAAATCATGGAGAATTCATCCATTTCTACAGGATCGAGTGATATTGGCAGGTAGTGTTTTGGCACCAATGGGATATTTTCTTCGGCATAATCAGCAGGACTTCCATCGGGAGCTGTGTAAACACGAAAAATACTAAAGTCTCCGGTATGGCGAGGCCACATCCAGTTATCAGTATCACCACCATATTTTCCAATTGAGGAAGGTGGTGCTCCAACAAGTCTTACATCAGTATAAACTTGATACACAAACATGTAATACTCATTTCCTGCAAAGAAACTTTTTATTACGACATTGTATTTTCCATCTTCGGAAGCATTTTTCTTAAGTTTTGCTGTGATTTTTTTGATGGCTGCAGTACGATCAGCTCCAACAAGTGTGTCGCTAATATTTGGTAATATACTATCAGTTACATCAGCCATGCGGTGAAGTATTGAAGCCGTTAACTCTTCGTTGGGTAATTCTTCTGATTTATTCATTGCCCAAAACCCATCAGCTAGATAATCATGTTCAGTGGTGCTGTGTTTTTGAATTTGACCAAATCCGCAATGATGATTTGTAAACATCAATCCTTCGTTTGATACAATTTCGCCAGTACAGAAAAACCCCTGAGGGTTTGGTGAACTTGACAATCCAATAATTGCATCTTTTAAACTACCGTTGTTAACGCTATAAATTTCTTCGGGAGTTAATTGCAATCCTATTTTTTGCATATCCACATAATTCAATCTTTCCAGAAATATGGGAAGCCACATGCCTTCGTCGGCTTTTACTTTTACACTTGATATAAGTATCATAAAAGCAAATAAGTAAGATAATTTTTTCATCAGATAATTTTTGTTTTTGATTAAAGGTGCAATATCATCATAAATTATACCATTACGCGTAAATATCACGTATGCAGTATATTATAAATTGCACCTTAGCAATGCATAACAATTAATGTTCGAAATCGTACTATGGTTCATTAAAAAACGGACAGTGTTCCCTTTTTTAATTCGTGTACATTACATCTATCTACTGCCATTAAATTTTTATGGATGACAGAAATAAAATGAACAAAGTTTAGCGTAACTCTAGTTTAGTCCAACAACGCTCGGACCTTGCTCAAAATATATATCAGAAGGAATTCCTTTTTCGTTAACACGATCGAGGTCGGCCTGTAATTGAGGGCTAATATTGCCATTGAGGTTTATCCATGCACTTGCCTCTTCATAGTTTCCATCGCCTTGCATCTTTAATATTTTCTGAGTAAGTTCTACTGAAGCTTCTTTCATTTTTTCTAAGTCAACTGTGTATGTACCATCATCACCACGTGTGAATGCACCTTTTTCAAGGAAGAAACTAAATCGAAGCATATTTGCCATGCCATGAGCACTTGATGCACTAAATCGTACTGAACGAAAGATACCTGCCATAAAAGTAACGTAATTGTCCATTAAATCGGTTTCGGTAAAAACACCCATTTCGTTTAATTTTGTAACAAGATATAATCCAAGAATATCGGCTTTACCTTCTTCAATTGCCGAATATTTTTCTTTTAAAGCCTTACGAACAGAGCCATTACCATTTATCGTGTTTTTTATGCCCATGCCATGCGCAACTTCATGAAACATTGTGTTTGAGAAGAACGCATCAAAAGTTACATTTTTTCTCTGATCTTCGGCTATTAGAATTTCAGAAATTGGCACAAGAATCTTGTCAAATTTAGCTTGCATGGCATTTTTTAGCTGTAGCTTACGGGTTCCTTTTTCAAGTTGCACACGTTCGTCGTTTGGAAGATTAATGGCAATGGTTTTGGTAGCCATGTTACAATCTCCGGCATAATAAATTACGTCATAGGCATTTAACTGTGCATCAGAGCCGGGTACTTCGTTTTTGTACTTCTGCTCAACGGGTAGGTCTTTTTGAAGTTCGGGAAGATATTTTGCGTATTTCGCTAATTTGTTACTCCATTCAACATCTTTGATTAATATAAAAGCTTCGTGGGCTGCTTTGTAGCCAAAAAGCTGATCGGTATAATTTTCAATTGGGCCAATAACAATGTCGATGGTGTTATTTTTCATATCGAGCCATGCAATGTCACTTGCGTAATAATCATCAGTTAATAATGCCTGAGCTCTTAAATTTAGATAGTTAGCAAAGCCCTCGTCATCAGCAAGTTTGGAGGCTTGTTCGAGTAATGCGGCAGCTATATTAACCTGCTCTTTGAAACCTTCGTGATACCAAACTGTTTCGAGTTTATTTGTTTTATTATTTCTTCTTATTAATGTATATAGACTTGTTTTATTGGTATCTTCAAATTTTTCAAATTCCTTAACAGTCATGTTCATTGGGTAAAATTGAGCTCCAGCTGGTTTATCACCATATCCTTTAATAAAAGGCATAAGATTATTCATTTCATCCCATGGTCCGTAGTTTATCAATGCATAATTCTTGTCAACTTCGCTGTTAACACCAAGCATAAAAGCATCTTTCTCTTCAACATTTTCAATCCAAAAAATCTCATTCATCAAATCGGATGCCTGAAAGAGTAGTTTCAACATTTCTTTTTGATTATTGCTTAGGTGACTAATATCGGCCGTAAGCTTAACTTTTGCATATTTTTTCATTTGATATGGTTGTTCGGCTTTTTCACCTTTTTGATTACAGCCTGTAAAGGCTATTATTCCAATAAATGCGAAAATGATAAGTAGGTTTGCTTTAATCATAGTATTATTTTTTGATGTTATTATTTGATGGTGCAAATGTAGAAATTTAATTTATTTGTGCGTAAAACGAAAAATAGTATGTTTATTTTCGTATTAATACGAAATTCGTTATGTTTTTGTATTATCAGTTATTTTGTTTTTCAGAGCTAATATTTTCCCTTAACCTATTATCTTTGAATTGTGAATTTAACCGGTAAGTTATATGTTACACGTATTGGTTTGCCTTTTTGAGTGCCAGGTATCCAATTAGGCATGGCATTTATAACCCTCAATGCTTCTGCATCGAGAGTTGGGGAAACCCCACTTACTACTTTCGCGTTGGAAATACTCCCATCCTTTTCAACTACAAAATTGACGAATACTCGCCCTTGTTCATTATTGTTTTTTGCTATTGCAGGATAACGTATATTCTTGCCTAGAAAACTCATGAGATTTGACATGCCACCTGGAAATTCAGGCATGGTTTCTACCAGAATAAAAACTGGTTCTTTTTGTATATAATACTCATAGTCAACGCCATTGTAATTATATTACTTTAGCTCACAATCTAAAGTATCAACTTCATTATAATCAAAAACAACTGAAACCATTAGCCTTACTCGTACAGGCATATCATTAATATAACCTGGTTCAAATTTACCAGATAACTCTTTCACAATCCGAATAGCTTCAAAATCAAATGCATTAAAACTGCTACTACTATCCAACAATGTAACATTTGAAAGGCTACCGTCAGTTTCTACAACATACAAGACATCTACTGTATCGATATTGTCTTCTTTTGATATACCGGCAGGATACATTAGTTCTGTATTTACATAATAGTCAAAATCAAATGAACTTTGTGTAAATAGAGGCAATACATGAGCATTGTTATGAATTGGGCCGTCAGTTTTTTTTATCTTTTTAAATGTAATAGGTATAGTAGTTGAGACTCTAACATTTTTTTCTTCATGAACCCCAGGATTCCAGTTTGGCATAAGTGAAACAATTCTAGCAGCTTCTTCATCACACCCCGATCCAATACCTTTTAGTACTTTTATATTGGAGAGGCGTCCGTCTGTTTCTACAACTATACTTACATAAACTTTTCCGGTAACATTGTTTAAAATGGCTGTGCTAGGATAATTAATTGTTGTGTTAATAAAATTGTGCATTGTAGAATTTCCTCCTGGGTATCTGGGCATTAGCTCTACAAATGTAAAAATAGTTGTATCAGCAATACTTTGAGATTTAGTTGAAAGACTAGTGCAAACTATAATTAGAACAATTAAAGTATAGCAGAATTTTGAAATATGTTTCATAATTGACTTGGGTTAGAAAATAGTCAAGTCAAAAATATTACAAATATTGTTTCGAAAGAGGAATAATTACAATTAATCTTCAAGTAACTTAAAGCTTTATCCCATTTCCTTTCTATTGCTGTTTCTTTATCTTATCATCTTTGGATAACCCCTCAACTACTTCAATATTTATTCCATCTGATAGGCCGGTTACTATATATCTTTTTTCAAACACCTGAGGTTCTGTTTCTACCTCAACATAAACTGTATCATTTTCAAACAAGAGAAGCCCTTCTGAAATTGCTAGCACACTATCAACCTTATCCAATACAATATTTGCATTTGCACTGTACCCAGATCTTATAAATTGATCATCAAGTAGAGTTACATCGGCTTTAATTTCAAATTGTACGGCACCATTTACTTCGGTTCCTTTTGGTGAGATATGCTCAAGGATGGCTGCAAATTCAATATCTTCAATTGCACCAATTACAAGGATTAGAGGCATACCCTCCTTTATTTTTCCAACTTCGGTTTCGTCAATATTACCTTCAAAAACCATTTCGCTCATATCGGCAATTGTGGCAATTGTAGTACCTGCATTAAAATTATTTGCTTCAATAACCTGATAGCCAATTTCAACCGGCATATTTAGTATCATCCCATCAATTGTTGATTTTACAAGGGTATTTGTTTGTCCGCCCGAATTTTTAGTTTGACCTTCTTCAATAAGTTCAAGGGTTTCTTGGGCAGTTTGCAACTCTTCTTTTGCATTGCTGTAGGCAGTTTCGTAAGTTTCGAAATCAGCTTTGGCTATTACTCCTTTTTCCAATAGACTAAGCTGACGATTATAGTTGCGTTTAGCATCTTTCAGGTTTATGTTTGCAACATCAATCCTCGACTTGGCATTGTTAAGATTTATCATATTGGGGATTATACGAATCCGGGCAATTAAATCACCTTTTTTAACCATTTCACCTTCTTCAACGTATATGTTGTCAATTATTCCGGAAACAACGGGCTTTATTTCAATTTCTTTACGTGGAACAACAGAGCCTGTTGCTGTAGTTTTTTTAATAATGTTTGTTACAAAAGCATTGGTTGTTTCATAAATAATGGGTTGAACTTGTGATTTTTCATAAAGAAAATACATTGTGTACCCAATTACACCAACTAATATTACTCCTGTAAGTATTTTAAAAAATGTTTTCATAAGGTTATTATTTATCTTGCAATGACAAAATGAAGCAGAGAAACAGTCATTATTTTTTTCATGCTAGTCAAAATTATCTTGCTATTTCATTATTATAATTAGTTTGTATTTATAGTTCATTTATTATTCATCCCTGAGTGCATCAATGGGTTTCAGTTTTGTTGCTCGCTTAGCAGGAATTAATCCGGCTAATGCTCCCGAGAATATAAGTATGCCCAAGGCGATAATTGCTTTTTCGAAGTCAACCTCGGGTCGTGCAAACATGCCACCACCCATATTAAACTCGATAAGTGCGTAATTAATCAGCTCAAGTAAACCTACGCCAAACACTAGTCCTATATATCCTGCCATTGCTGTTAAAAAAACAGACTCAAGCACTATTTGACTTTGTATTGCCAAAGGTGTTGCCCCAAGAGCTCGTTGGATACCAATTTCTTTGGTGCGCTCTTTAACAACAATTAGCATGATATTACTAACTCCAATTACTCCTGCCAATAGTGTTCCTATGCCCACAATCCATATCAGCCCGTTTATTCCTGCAAAAAGGTTTTCCATCTTTTGAAATTCTGTTTCCACATTAAATGATCCCAATGCTCTCTCATCAGTGGGTGCAATGGAATGGCGTTCGCGCATTAATTTTTTTGCCTTTGCTAGAGCAACCGAAGCTGGCACATCTTTGTGCGATGTCATGGAGTACCAACCAACAATGTCTCCCATATTATATGTTTGCTGCAGAGTTGTAAAAGGCATAAATATTTGTTGATTTTCGCGTTCGGCTTGCTGGTCATTTTTTTTAGATGAGTAAACTCCAACTACCCTAAAATATACACCCCTAATTCTAATGTATTCTCCAATTGGATCTTCTTCTGGCTTGAACATTTCATCTTTAACCCTTGTGCCAATTACAATTACCTTTCGCTTATCTTCTATGTCATTTTGGTTTATAAATCGACCTGCTAGAATATTCATTGGGTCAATTTTATTCATATCAGGATAATCACCCTGAATTGTGTAGGCAGCAGTACGCTCACCTCTTACAACATTATTATTTCCTTGTGCGCTAAATACTTGTAATCGGGGAGCGATATATTCGAGTTCAGGTATATTTTCGCGAAGAGCTCTCGTATCATCATTCCTAAAATTAAACCTTCTACCTCTTGGAAATCCTTTGTAAGGCACTGTTGTTGATTGTGTCCACATAAATAGGGCATTATTTGCCATATCGCCCATACCCTGATTTACACCATTTCTTAAACCCGTACCCGAACCCAACATAACTACCAACATAAAAATACCCCAAAATACCCCAAATGCAGTAAAGAAAGTCCGTAGCTTATTTTTGCTAAGAGCTTGCATTATTTCAGTCCATTTATCCCGATCAAATAAGTTCATAATATATTTTTTAGTTGAAAGTTATAAAGTTACAAAGTTGTAAAGTGATAAAGTTGGTGCTTCGACTTTCTAAACTTTTAAAACTATCCAGCTTTTTACTTTGCAAACTCAATTTCTTCCTAACTCCGTATTTCATAAACTTTCTACTTTTAACTTTTATAGTGGTTATTTGGTTATTCGTCTTATAACATTCAACACATAACTTCTATTTCTACTTTCTAACTTTCAACTTTACAAACTTTCATCATACCCCTACTCATCCCTCAAAGCAATAACTGGTTTAACCGATGCTGCTCTTTGTGCAGGTACATATCCTGCTATTGCTCCTGCTACAACTAATAATCCTGTTGCTACAAGGGCAATATTGATATCTATCTCAGGATTGGCAAAATAATCTATCGATGGCAACGAGCTCGAAACAAGCTCAAGTAGGCCTACGCCTAGTACCAAACCAATATATCCAGCAACTGCTGTTATAAGTATCGATTCCTGAAGAATCAAACTAATAATAGAAAATGGAGTTGCGCCAAGTGCTTTTCTAATGCCAATTTCTTTGGTTCGTTCCTTAACAACTATCATCATAATATTGCTAACACCTACAATTCCTGAAATTATTGTCCCGGCACCTATTATCCATATAAAAAATCGTATTCCGGCAAAAAGATCCATGAATTGCTGATAATTTTCAATACTATTAAAAACAAATATTGCTCTGGTATCTTCGGGATCAAATTTATGTACTGTCGATAGCTTCGTTTTAACTTCTTCAATAACTTCTTTGCTTTCTGCAACACTTCCTCCATCCATATTAAAATGGATCGATCTGATAAAATCACCCATATTAAACACTCGCTGTGCAGTAGATATGGGAATATACACTCGTAGCAAATCGCGGTCAGACCCTGGATCGTTAAATACACCAACAACTTTAAATGGAACGCCGCTTACTTTTATGTATTTATCAACTGCATCTTCACCACCTTTAAAAAGAGCTTCGTAAACCAGCCTGCCAAGTATAACAACCTTCCTGAAGTCTTTCACATCCAGTTGATTTAAAGACCTTCCATTTGTAATCTCCAACGATTCAATATATTTATAGTCGGGAAGTATGGCGAATATGTCAAAATTCCCATATTCAGTTTTGTAGGATAATAAATTATTTTGGAAAATTCGTGTACGAGTTGATGTGTGATCAACATTTTTAATGCCCGTAAGCATTTCGTAATCTTTGTTTTTAAATGATATGCGCCTACCAGGCTTCATGCCTTTGTAAGCCTTGGATGTAACACCCGAGCTAACCGAAATATAGTTTAAGGCATCACCCTCAAATTCTTGTCTAACACCATTCTCAAGTCCATATCCCGAACCCAATAGTACCACCAACATAAAAATACCCCATGCTACGCTAAAACCTGTTAGCAAAGTGCGCATTTTATTTTTGCTTATGGTGTTAAATATTTCTTGCCATTTGTCAATGTCGAACATAGTATTATCGAATCTAGTACTATTTTATAGTTAAGTATTTATTGTTATCAAACTTCGTTAATTCATTGTGTAATTCACTCATTTAACAGTTTAATTTTGCATTATTCTATGCCATATGTTGTGTTGCCAGCCACTCTTTTCGCTGACCATTTTCAACAATTGTATCAATAATTCCATCTTTCAATTTAATGATTCTTTCGGTTTCGGCAGCAATTTCCCTTTCGTGGGTTACAATAAGTATTGTAATTCCCGAAGCGTGAATTTCTTTAAATAACTTCATTACTTCAATGGAAGTTGCCGAATCTAATGCTCCGGTTGGCTCATCGGCAAGTATAACTTTAGGTTTCGAAATAAGAGCCCGAGCAATTGCTAGGCGTTGTTTTTGTCCACCCGATAGCTCGTTGGGCAGATGATGAGCCCACTCGGCAAGTCCCATCTTTTCAAGATACTCCATGGCGAGCATATTTCGTTTTTTACGACTAACCTTTTGGTAATACAAAGGCAGAGCAACATTTTCAATGGCATTTTTAAACGATATTAGGTTGAACGACTGAAACACAAAGCCAATAAATTTATTCCGGAAGTATGCAGCTTTCTTTTCGCTCAAATTATACATTGATTGCCCGTTAAGCACAAATTCACCATTATCGTAATTATCCAACATGCCAATAATATTGAGCAGGGTCGATTTGCCCGAGCCCGACGAACCCATAATCGAAACAAGTTCACCTTGCCCAATATTCAGGTCAACACCTTTAAGTACATGTAGGCTTGTACTGCCGGTGTAGTAAGTTTTGTTAATATTTTTAAGACTAATCATAGTCGTTTTAGTTTTTTCCATAAAACCAATCCATTAGCCATAACTGTGCCACTGTATGTATATGGCTGATTATGTGCTACTAATCGTATTGTGATATACAATTAGTGTTCGGGTGTACTACATTAAGTGTGCGAATACGTGCATATAATCGATTATTTTTGTAATAGCTTTTATTGGGGAGGTTTACCTGCCTTCATTTTTATTACGGCATGTAACCAGGCTTTTCGTTTGTAGTTGTTTTATACTGATTGTATTTTTGTAAAGTAATCCCGTGTCTTCCTTCGTCAGCCTCGTTTTACTCACAAAAATCACATCAGTATTTCAACAATCTACCACTTCAGTCCTTACCTTTGGGTACACGTTATTGTACAATTTTGCAGTTCATTTCAAACAATAACAAATTGAATAATTAGTTATACTTTTGTTTCTAATAATACAATCAATAAATGGACATATATACCAAAAAGAGGCGATGGAAAATTGTCCTTTCAATCCTTGGCATAGCAATTATAGGAGTTTCGTTGTTTTATACAAACTTAATTGTAAGGAAATTTGCAGCAAAAGAACGTAAAAATGTTCGTTTGTGGGCCGATGCCGTTCAGCGCAAAGCTCGCTTGGTAAGATATACTGAATCCTTTTTTGGTCAGTTACAAGAGCAGGAGCGGAAACGTGTTGAACTACTTGCTAATGTTTACAAGCAACTGCTATCCGAAAACCAATCCGATTACAACTTCTATCTTGATATCATATCAAATAATAATACAATCCCAATTATACTTACCGATTACCGGGGAAATGTAATCGATTCTAAAAATCTTGATCACGAGCAAGATACGATAAAACGCCTAACCGGAAAAGTAAAGCGAGAATTTACAAGTTACAAACCCATTTCGGTTCAATATTTAAATCGTAAGCAATATCTCTACTATAAGGATTCGCAGTTTTTTACCGAATTGCGTGATGTACTAAATAATTATGTTGCCTCATTTATGTCCGAAGTGGCTTTAAACTCCTCAAGTGTGCCGGTTATAATAACCGACAGTACGCAAACAAATGTTATCCTGTTTGGTAACTTGAATGATATTAAAATGACGGATCCAACATTTGTTGAACATAAGCTCGAAGAAATGGCTGATGAGAATCATCCAATTAAAGTTCAGCTTAGCGACCATGGAGTTTCATATATTTATTATCAGGATTCAGAATTATTAACGATTGTTAAATTTTTCCCCATAGCACAAATTCTGATAATTGCTGTTTTTGCCGCATTTGCCTATCTATTATTTAGCTTTGCACGGCGCTCCGAGCAAAACCGTGTTTGGGCAGGCATGGCACGCGAAACAGCTCATCAAATTGGCACCCCATTATCATCAATAATGGCATGGCTCGAATTACTAAAAATGGATGACAGCAATATCGACCAGGCGACCAATGAAATTGAAAAAGATGTTCAACGACTAGAAATGATCACCGAAAGGTTTTCAAAAATTGGCTCAACTCCCACATTGGAGCAAAACGACATTGTAAAAATTCTTGTTGATAGTATTACGTATCTCAAGCCCCGAACATCAAAAAAGGTAACCTATGTTCTTGATTTTAATAAAGAATCGGAGTTGCTTATTCCTGTAAATGCAGCACTCTTTAGTTGGGTGGTTGAAAATGTTTGTAAAAATGCAATCGATGCCATGGGTGGCGAAGGTGTAATAACCATTGGGTTGCACGAAGATCCCAAAAGTGTAATTATTGATATTGGAGATACCGGAAAAGGAATTTCAACATCTGAACAAAAAGCAATTTTCGATCCTGGTTACACAAGTAAAAAACGTGGCTGGGGTCTCGGACTTTCTCTCTCAAGAAGAATAATAAGCGACTACCACAAGGGAAAACTATTTGTTAAAACCTCATCCATTGGCAAAGGTACTACATTTCGAATTATCTTAAAAAAGGTGATTTTAATTGCAGATGTTTAGTTAATACACATATTTAATATTGGTATAAATATAACAAATGAAAACAGCCACTGTTAAACACCTTAAACTTGAACTGGGAACTCTTTCATCCGATGAACTACTGGAAATATGTTTACGTTTATCAAAGTTTAAAAAAGAGAATAAAGAGCTATTAACATACTTATTATTCGAAGCTAGTGATGAAGCTGCTTATGTTCGAAATGTAAAATCCGAAATCAAACAGCAGTTTGAAGAAATAAACACCGACTCATATTATTACATTAAAAAGAGTGTTCGTAAAATATTACGTAAAGCCAAAACTCATATCCGATATTCGAAAAAGAAAGAAACAGAAGTAGAAATACTAATTTATTTTTGTTCAGAGATGAAAAGAATGGAGCCAACAATAAACAATAATGTTGTACTTGTTAATATTTTCAATCGTCAATTGGAAATAATCGAAAAAGCAATGTCGTATTTACATGAAGATTTAAGATATGATTATGGTTTAGAAATAGATATGCTAATGCAGTAGTTTTACTACAAATTAAATCACAATGAATACACCAATTAAAGTAGCAGTTACAGGAGCCAGCGGACATGTTGGTGTTAATTTGGTAAACAAGCTAATTAAGCTGGGTTTTGATGTAAAGGTTCTTATTTTCAGTAGTACCATAGGGCTTGACGACTCACGAATTTCAAAAGTAGTAGGAAGTTTACTTGACAAAAGTGTTTTGGTAGATCTTTGTAAAGATGTTGATGTGGTTATTCATCTTGCAGCAATAATATCAATTGGTTCTGAGTCGCAGGAGTTACTAAACTCAATAAATGTTGATGGAACAAAAAATATTCTTAACGTAGCACGAAATGCTGGAGTAAAAAAGTTTATCCATTTTAGTTCCATACATGCTTTAGTACATGAGCCATTGGAAATACCAATGGACGAAACCCGAGAGCTTGCAGTGAACTCTAAATTAATGTATGAGCAAACCAAATCAATTGCCGAAGAATGGGTGCTAAAACAAAATACTCATGATTTTGAGGTGGTTGTTCTAAACCCAACTTCCATTATTGGCCCAGTTGATAACAAGCCATCCCTCATGGGCGAATTTATGATAAGTGTTTATAAACATACAATACCAGGTGTAGTACCTGGGGGTTATGATTGGGTTGATGTACGTGATATTGTTGATGCCGCAATAGCTGCCATTGAAAAGGGTAGAGGTGGTGAGCGCTATATTCTGTCGGGGCATTGGTTGAGCATAAAAAGCTTTGCCGATATGTTTGTTGATTGTAGCGACAAAAGAAATTACTTACCAGTAATCCCTTTATGGCTTACCAAGATTGGAGTTCCATTTATTATGTTGTATTCTAAAATCACAAAAAGCAAACCCCTTTATACTTTTGAATCACTTGAAATTCTCCAATCTGGTAATAAGTATATTTCTTCAAGTAAGGCAAAATCTGTACTTGGGTTTAAATCAAGACCTCTTGAACAAACATTATCTGATACATATAAGTGGTTTAAAGAAAACGATTATATTTAGCCATGATTTCTGAACAATTATTCACCACCTTACTTTATTCATGGATTGCATTGGCAATAATAACTTTCCCAGTCTTATTACGTATTACTGCACCTTATGGCAGGCATACCACAAATACCTGGGGACCCACTTTAAATAATAAGTTTGGTTGGATATTGATGGAGGCACCGGTTGTAATTATTTTTTCCTGGTTTTTTTTTACCGGGAATGCCGAAAAATCAATTCCTGTTTTTATTATTTACGGTCTTTTTATGCTCCATTATGCCAACCGGATTTTCATTTTTCCTTTTCGGATGAAAACCGCAGGCAAAAAGATGCCCTGGTCAATAGTAATTATGGCGATATTTTTTAATCTTTTTAATGGCTTTTTCAATGGATACTGGTTTGGTACATTATCTCCATCATATCCAATATCATGGTTATACGATCCC
>JASFZK010000242.1:0-17956 GCA_045267845.1 Bacteroidota bacterium
CCATCTTTAGCAGCTATAATCTGGCATCCAGGATAGGCTCCAATTTCGATCCCATTGAGGGCAGTTGAATCAATTTTGCTCAGTATATCAAGGTTAATCCCCATTGACTCAGGATTATCATTAAATAATGTTGTTGCGCCATAACTAATTCCCCAACCTGCTTTGTATTGTCCGGCATCAACAGGTAAAGTACCAAACCGGTTAACATCCTTCATTATCAAATGAGCCGATGCTATCTGTAATATTGGTTTTTCCTGATAAGAAATAATGATTGCTTTAAATGCATCATCATTAAAGAAATTAAGTGCATATGGGCTTGCAAATATATCAAGTACCACATCAGAATTTGAAGCTATTTGCTCGACTAATTGAACATCACTTTTAGTAATTCCAAATCGCCGACTTGCCAAAATATTTGTGTTTAGCATTGCAACAACAATAAGGTCATAGTTTTTCAATTTGGCAAGTAGCTTTTTACCTGCTTTACGTTTTGCATTATGCTCGATGCTAAAAATATCAAAGTCAGAATATTGTTTCAGAACGTCTTCTATTTTTTGATGTTTTTTTGTTCCTACAATCAAAAGAGCCTTTCTTTTCCATTCATCCGATTTAATTGGAAGTATATTTTCATCATTTTTAACAATAGTAACCGATTCAGAAAAAAGCCTATTTGCTGTTTCAAGATATTGAGGTTGATTGAGATCAGAAATTAGATTTGTAGTATCGATGGGGTTATTCTTCCATGCTCCCGAAGAGTACTTGTATTTCAAAACTTTCTTGCAACTTCTCTCCAAGTGCCCATCGCTAATCAAACCATCTGCCACAGCATTTTTAATATTATTGATAGATACCTGAACATTATCAGGAATTAACAGTATATCATTTCCTGCTTGTAAAGCTTTAAGGGCAACCATTCCTACCTTGTAATATTTTGTAACGCCTTTCATATCAAGACCATCTGTAATTATCAAACCATCAAACCCCATGCTGTCAACCAATAACTCAGTAACAATTTTATGAGATAAAGTAGTAGGAATATTACTACGATTATCCAAAGCAGGCACCGTTAAATGTGCAATCATAATAGAGCTAACTCCCTCATCAATTAAATATTGAAAAGGTAGCAAATCGTTTTCAACCAAGGTTGTCAATGTGCTAGTAACTTCGGGTAGATCCTTATGCGAATCTTTATATGTATTACCATGCCCAGGAAAGTGTTTTGCGCTGGCAATTACGCCTTTACTTTGCATGCCAAGCATATACATATTACCCTTTTCGGCAACATGTACCGGATTTTGCCCAAAAGATCTCATGCCAATAACCGGATTATTAGGATTACTATTTACGTCAATAACGGGAGCAAAATTTATATGAATTCCCATGCGTTTGCATTGCTCACCTATCTGCTGTCCCATTTTATAATTCAAATTGTTATCAGATACAGCACCAAGGGTCATTTGAAGTGGGTATTTCAAAGTGTTTTTAAGTCTCATGCCTAACCCCCACTCTGCATCAATGGAAACAAATAAAGGAGTTTTAGCAAGCGAATTCCAATAATTAGTCTGTAACGCCTGAGTAACCGGATCTCCCTTAAAAAATACCACACCACCAATGTTATATTTTGAAATTAAGGTGTCTACAATTTTCAAATACGACTGACCCGAATAATTAGCTCGAACAAAAATTAGCTGGGCAATACGCTCCTCAACAGTTAACGAATTATAAACTGAATCTGTCCACACTACTTCCATGCTGTCAGCATAAAGTGAATCTTGAGCCGTAAGCTGAAATGAAAATATTGTTGTAATTAGTATGATAAATATATTCCTAATTTGAGCAACTTTAGTGGTAGTTATCATTATTAAAATTATTTAGCTGCAAATTTAATTATTTTGTGGTTTTTGGCTAATATTAAACCACCTCAGCCAAAACAAAAGTACTCCCCCCGATAAAAACTAAATCATTAATTCCTGCATTATTTATTGCCGAATTATATGCTCTTATTACCGAACTATATGTCATTCCATTCAAGCCTACATACATGGCTTGCTCAGCCAATTCATCAGCATCAAGCCCTCTTGGAATATCTGGCTTGCAAAAATAATAGTTGGCATGTTTTGGCAAGACACTCAATATCTTAGAAATATCTTTATCATTTACCATCCCCAATACAAAATGCAGATTATCATAATTCTGCTCCATTAACTGCATTACAACAGCTTTAATTCCATCAATATTATGCCCAGTATCACAAATTGTTAACGGATTACCGCTCAACTTTTGCCATCTACCATAAAACCCGGTATTGTTAACAACACTTTCAATACCATTACAAATATCAGTCTCACTTACTTTTACAATCTCATTTTCCCGTAGTAATTCAATGGCTCTGAGTGCGGTACAAGTATTTTCATTTTGGTAATTACCCATCAATGGCGACTTAATATTGGTTATGGTATTTACATTTTTATACCACAAATCCATGGCTTGTATTTCTTCATCATCCGACTGAAACTTCCTTAATGACATATCATCTTCTGCAAAAAATATGGGAGCCCCTGAACTTTTACATGCATTCTCAAAAATAATGTCTGTTTCCGCATTACGCCGACCCACAACCACTGGAATACCATATTTAATAATTCCTGCCTTTTCCACAGCAATTTTTTCAATTGTATCACCCAGAAATGCAGTATGATCTATACCAATATTTGTAATAATAGAAATTACTGGTTTGCATAAATTTGTGGAATCCAGTCTGCCCCCAAGTCCGGTTTCAATTACAGCAAAATCAACTTCTTCGGCAGCAAAATAATCAAAAGCCATCCCCACTGTCATTTCAAAAAACGATGAGCTGATATTTGCAAATACATTCATATTGGTAGCAACAAAATCTACAACTTTGTCTTCGGGTATAAGATTGCCATTAATTTTAATTCTCTCTCTAAAATCTTTCAAGTGTGGCGAAGTGTACAGTCCAATTTTGTACCCAGCCTCTTGCAAAACAGATGCTATAATATGCGAAACACTCCCCTTCCCATTCGTACCAGCAATATGAATTGCCCTAATTTTATTTTCGGGATTACCCAAAGCATTTAGTATGGCAATTGTATTATTCAAATCAGCCTTATAGGCAGCTTTACCGATTCGCTGAAACATTGGAAGCTGCTCAAATAACCACGAAACTGTTTCTTTATAATTCATTTCTTCAATACTTTTTTTTGGGCAGTTGTTGTTGTTTTATCCCGAATGAAGTTTTGTAAGCAATCCATACCAAAGGAATCTAGTTAAAATATGACTACTTATGTCCACCATTTAGTTCATGCCTATGTGCATCTTTCCCAAAATATGAAACCTCAAAATTTTCCAAAGCCTTAGTAAGATTAGCAACTTGTACTAGATCTGTCGATTGCTTAGTCTTCATCGAATAAACAATTAATTGGTGAAGGTAAGTTAATTGATCAATATACTTCTTATATTTTTCTCCATCCGAAGGATCAGCAAATTTCACTCGTTGAGTTAAAAAATACTGATCTGCAATTTCCTGAATCAATTCAGCATGTTTTTCCTTTGTATTAATCCAACGTACAAGCTGATTATAGTTAATTGTTTCGCTACTTTGAATCTCGATAATCTGATTCATTGCCTTCTCTATTGTTTGTATGTGCTCTTTAATAAGCTCAATCCGTAACTCATCATGATAAATCCCGCAAGGAACTTCGCAATGTGCTGATGCTGTTCTAGTAATTGTTGTAGTCAAAACAATAGCTGATAATAATAATAGTATTTTTCTCATTTTTATGAATATTTTGATTTTCAATAATTCGTCATAATTCGTAACTCACACTTATACAGTATGTAAAAAGAAATTAAGCAAGTAGTGTCTTACTGAAGATCTCAACTTTAAAGCATATTAATTTTGTAAGAAACAGAAGCTCAACGAAGTATTATTATTTAGAATTAATTTAAATACAAAGTAATACATTTTTTACCAAACAACTGTTAAAGTTTGTAGTTTTGTTTCCTGTAAAAACATTTCAAATTTAACAATATTTTGGACTTTTCGATTCAACAACTTTCAACATTTGAGCTAATAATTGCAGGTATATTTATTTTTTCTGCTCTAGTTCAGCTTTCATATTACTTAATAGTATTTTCTAAGCTTGCTTTTTACAATAAAGCACCCGATTCAGGTAACGAAAGTCAACCAGTTTCAGTTGTAATATCAGCACATGACGAAGATTACAATCTCCAAAACAATCTACCTTCAATCCTAAACCAGGATTACCCCGAGTTTGAGGTAATCGTTGTAAATCACGCATCAACTGATGATACTTCTCAAATTCTATTTGATCTAAAGCGTCAACATAATCATCTTAAAATTGTAAATATTGAGCAAGATTTAAACTTTTTTAAAGGCAAAAAATTCCCGTTGTCCATTGGTATTAAATCTGCAAAGCATGAAATATTACTTCTTACCGATGCCGATTGTAAACCCATTTCCAATAATTGGATTAAGTCAATGGTCTCCAATTACACATCAAAAACAGAAGTTATACTTGGCTATGGACCGTATAATAAATCAAAAGGCTTGCTAAATTTAATTATCAGATATGATACTTTTATGATAGCCATGCAGTATTTTTCATTTTCGTTGTTGGGGATTCCCTACATGGGAGTTGGAAGAAACCTTAGTTATCGAAGATCAACATTTTTCAAAAATAAGGGATTTACATCACATTATAATATTTCATCAGGTGATGATGATTTATTTATTCAACAAGTTGCAGATAATAAGAATACTAAAATTGAGGTTTCAAATGACAGTTTTATGTACTCAAATGCAATGCCTAATTTCACATCATGGTTAACACAAAAGCAACGGCACCTTTCCACAGGAAGTTCATACTCAACTCTTTTTAAAATATTACTAAGTGCTTTCAGCATTTCACAGTTACTTTTTTATGTAACATTGATAATACTACTTATTAGTGTTACACTTATAGTTCCCACCTTAATAATAATGATTATTACTATTTCTGCAAGGGTTTTCATTCAAAAAAAAGCTGCCTCTAAGTTAGGTGAAAATCAATTATTCTTATTTTCGCTGATTGGCGATGTACTTTATGTTATGTTATTACCCATAATTACATTCATAAGCTTAATTAGAAAAACAAATAGTTGGAAGTGAATCAAAAGTTAACAGAAAAAGGTCAACGTGATTACAAGTTGGTTAAATCAGCCCTTGCTAATGGCGATCAGTATGCCTATGCTGAATTGATGAACTTGTATCGTGATTCTCTTTATTTTACAATGCTTAAAATGACTGGCGACCCACACGATGCTGATGATTTAACAATTGAAGCATTTGGCAAAGCCTTTAAAAATCTACCACAGTACACTCCAGAATATGCTTTTAGTACATGGTTATTTAAAATCGCAACTAACAATTGTATCGATTTTATGCGGAAAAAGAGAAAAGGAAATTTTACCGTAAACACAGGCATTGGTGAAGATGATTTATCCGCTCAAGTTGTAACAAAAGGCCTTAACCCCGAAGAGCAATTCATAAATAAGCAGAAAATCCATTTGATGCGCGAAGTAGTTCAACGACTAAAACCTCATTACAAACAATTAATAGAATTAAGGTATTTTAAAGAGTATACCTACGATGAAATTGTAAAAGAACTCAACCTACCACTCGGGACTGTTAAAGCCCAACTATTTAGATCTCGTGAGTTTTTATTTAATATACTTAAACATTCAAAGGAAAAGATATAATTTTTGGATTTTTATTAGATTTAATTCCCCTCAAACATAAAAAGTATACTAATTTTGTTCCTCAAATTTTACATTCATTATTATGAACAATACCGAATTCAAGAATGCAATATTAGCAGGTATACCAAAGGAACTTCCAACAAAAAAAGAGCTTAACAAAGACGTTAGTCATGCCCCAAAAAGGAAAAATATACTGACAGAGAATGAAAAACGATTGGCTCTTAAAAATGCCCTGCGATATTTCCCCACGGTACATCATAAAATACTTGCCAGAGAATTTGCTGATGAATTAGAAAAATATGGTCGGATTTACATGTATCGCTTTCAGCCAGATTATAAAATATTTGCACGTTCCATCGAAGATTATCCTTGCAAAACAAATCAGGCTGCAGCAATAATGCTAATGATTCAAAACAACCTCGATCCTGCCGTTGCTCAACATCCTGATGAGCTTATTACCTACGGCGGAAACGGAGCAGTATTTCAAAATTGGGCCCAGTACTTGTTAACCATGCAGTATTTAGCCACGATGAATGAAGAACAAACACTCACCATGTATTCTGGTCATCCCATGGGACTATTCCCATCACACAAAAATGCACCCAGGGTTGTCGTTACCAATGGTATGGTTATCCCAAACTACTCCAGTCAGGATGATTGGGAAAAATTCAATGCATTAGGAGTTTCACAATATGGACAAATGACTGCTGGTTCATATATGTATATTGGACCCCAGGGAATTGTACATGGCACCACAATTACGGTTATGAATGCAGCTCGTAAAGTTGCAAAACCAAATGAAAATCCATTTGCGGGAAAACTGTTTTTAACTTCAGGACTTGGTGGCATGTCGGGTGCACAACCTAAAGCTGCAAATATAAGCGGTGTGGTTTCGGTTACAGCCGAAGTAAATCCATTGGCCTCATATAAGCGTCATGAGCAAGGGTGGGTTGATGAAATAATAAGTGATCTTGACAAACTCACATCTCGCGTTAAAAAAGCAAAAACTAACAAAGAAGTTGTTTCCATAGCCTATGATGGCAATATTGTTGATGTGTGGGAGAAATTTGAAAAAGAAGATGTATTTGTTGAGCTGGGTTCTGATCAAACTTCATTGCATAATCCATGGGCAGGGGGATATTACCCTGCTGGATTATCTTACGTAGAATCAAATGAAATGATGGCAGCAGACCCTGAATTATTTAAGGAGAAAGTGCAGGAATCACTTCGCCGACAGGCAGATTCCATTAACAAACACACAGCCAGAGGAACATATTTTTTCGATTATGGAAATGCATTTTTACTTGAAGCCTCAAGAGCTGGTGCAGATGTTATGGCTGATGATGGAATAAATTTCAAATACCCTTCTTATGTACAGGATATTATGGGGCCCATGTTTTTTGATTTTGGTTTCGGACCATTCAGATGGGTTTGCACATCTGGTAAACCTGAAGACCTTGAAATTACTGATGATATAGCAACAAGAGTGCTAACTGAGCTTATAAAAGTATCTCCGGATGACATTAAAAGTCAGATGAACGACAACATACAATGGATTAAAGGTGCCAAAGAGAATAAGTTAGTTGTTGGTTCACAGGCCCGAATTTTATATGCTGATGCAGTAGGAAGAATAAGTATTGCCACCGAATTCAATAAGGCAATCCGTGAGGGATTAATTTCAGCACCAGTTGTACTTGGACGTGATCATCATGATGTGAGTGGTACAGATTCGCCATTCCGCGAAACATCAAACATTTATGATGGCTCAAGCTTTACAGCCGATATGGCAATTCAAAATGTAATTGGTGATTCCTTTAGAGGAGCTACTTGGGTTAGTATCCACAATGGAGGTGGTGTTGGATGGGGTGAAGTAATAAATGGAGGTTTTGGAATGTTATTGGATGGAACTGATAATGCCGACCAAAAACTAAGCAATATGCTCTATTGGGATGTAAACAATGGCATTTCGCGACGTAATTGGGCACGAAACCAAGGAGCAACCACAGCCATTGAAAGAGCTATGGAAAGTAATCCTAATCTTAAAGTTACCTTACCAAATATTGCCGATGATAGTTTAATAAATGAGGTAATCTGAAAAATTAACTAGGGGGTCATTAATTGTTTCATTGTTATTCTTCAATCCAACTAATAATCTTTTTATTATCGGGCTTAACCCATGGATTTATAACATGCTGTAATTTACCATCCTCACTTATTAAGTACTTTTGGAAATTCCATTTTACTGATGAGTTATCAAAACCGTTTAGATCTTTTTGAGTTAGCCATTCATAAATTGGAGCTATACTATCACCCTTAACAGATATTTTAGCCATCATTGGGAAGGTAACTCCGTAATTTAATGTGCAAAATTCTTTTATCTCTTCATTTGTTCCTGGTTCTTGCTTTTTAAAGTTATTAGCTGGGAAACCAATAATAACAAAATTACTATCTTGATACTGTTGAAATAACACCTCAAGCTGTTCATACTGTGGTGTAAGACCACATTTTGACGCAACATTAACCACCATAACCTTTTTGCCCTTTAATTGCTCAAAAGCAAAAGTATTTCCATCAATATCCTCAACAGTAAAATCGTAAAAACTTTGTGCCTGAGCACCAATACCCATGAAAAAGAAGAGTATTAATATGTGGATTGTATTTTTATTTTGCATGACCTTGTTTTTTGTGCAAATCTATAAATAATACCAGTTCGCTATCAAAATTACTTTCAACGAACTTGCTCTATTATTGATGAAATTGGATAATGATCAGACTTTTTAATATCATGTCGTGTAAAACCTACTGTGTTAAAACCACGTCCTGTTAATATATAATCTATTCGTAAAAAAGGAAGAGGTCCGGCATAAGTACGACTAATACCCATCCCCTTTTTTACAAAGCTATCATCAAGTTTATCTGTAAGCTGGTGATAAACCCACGACGAAGGAGCATCGTTAAAGTCACCACATAGGATTATTTCATAGGAAGTTGACTCTATTTCTTTTAATAGTACTTTCAGTTGCTTTTCGCGAAGTTGATATGCTTGTGCAAGTTTATAATATATTTCAACCGAACGATTTTTAAGAGCTTTCCTATCCTCCACCTCCGGATTTACCACAAAATCAATATCTTCGGGCTCGAGTTTAGTACTGGCCAGGTGGACATTAAAAACCCGAATTGTATCCATATTTATGATAACATCATTATAAATACTAAAAGTACGTGAGCCATCAAACTTTAGCTTCCCTTTGTTTACAACCTTGTATTTTGTAAATATTACCAACCCCGAAAGCTGATTATTTTTTCGATTAAAATAACTTTCGTAATAATATGTGGTTGCATTTAACGAGTCTCGAATATCCTTAAGTGGTTGGTAAAATAAATTCGCCATTGAATGATATTCTTGTAAGCAAACAATGTCTGGTTTATTAACTATCAAAAAATCAACAATATCCTCTTTGTTTTCTGAATATGAATGGGTAGCAAGCTCATATTTGAAATTTTGAACATTATACGATAACACCTTGACTTGATGAGGCTGATTATCTGTATTATTAAAGACGGTCATCTGATAGTTATCAAAAATATTGCCAAACCCAATTAGGATTATTAACAATGGAAAAAAGGCAAGCTTACTTTTTGTAAGTATCCAAAGCAATAAAAAAATGAAGTTGATAAAAAACAATATTGGGTAGATTAGCCCGAACATCTGTATTATGGCACTTTGCGAGATTGAAACACTACCAGCTAAATTTGACAAAATAAGTGCAATGCCCGCTAATATATTTAGGGCAAATAATATGTTCTTCGATATGTATGAAAATATATTCTTAATCTGTATTAACTTTTAAACTTTATGCCAATGTTAGAGAGGCAACTTTCAACTCTCATTTTTTATTACTCGTTTTAAAAAGCATTTCCTTTTCTTTACTCGTCAAACTACCATATCCCGACTTTGATATTTTATCAAGAATTTGGTCAATCTCTTCCTGTTTTGCAGTACGTTTAGAATTGTACTCATCATCTGTTAATGGACGCCCACTTTTTGGTCTGGTGCTTGTAAATTTAGGTTCATTTTTCTTCCATGTAAATTTTGGCACCCTAATACCATAAAAAATCTTGTATATATCATTTCCTTTTTTCAATGAAAATGCATAAATAAATCCCCATAAGGCACCACCCAAATGTGCAATATGACCACCCGGATTACCCGATTCGATACTCAACACATCAATGGCAATAAAAGCAATGGCAATATATTTTAGTTTTAGTTTGCCCAGAAGAAACAGATGAACAGTGTAATCTGGCACATAGGTTGATATTGCAATAATAATTGCCAATACGGATGCCGAGGCTCCTAGCGCAACCGCAGAATCCGATATGGAATCGAACACAGGAAATATATTAAATGCAAGTATGAAAAATAAGCCACCGAATAATCCTCCAAAAATATAAGTCCAGAATAGTTTTTCCTGACTTAAATATTCTCTAAAAATAGATCCTCCAAAATATAACATTATCAAATTGAAAAGTATATGCCTAAAATCTTCCTGCAAAAACATGTAGGTAAAAATTGTCCAAGGCTTTGAAGCCAGAGCACTTAAATCTGCAGGCAGCACAAATATTTTAGCAAGCGGACTCAAATTACTTGTATCAGCCAATCCAAAAAGTGAAGCAATAAGACCAACAATATTTACAACTAGGTAAATAACCAGATTTATGAGAAGAAGCCTAGACAGAACATTTCTGCTAAAGAATAATTTCTTTAAAAACTCGCCTGTATTTTGTTGTGGTTGATTAAATGAAAACATTAGTTATGTAAATTAAGATAATGATTTGAATCTGTAGCCGCCATTAAAAAATAGGTTAGCATCTACTAATTAAAACTATTAAGATTCCCTTTCTTCTTCCAATACATTATCAGGAAGAAACCAAATATCATACCCCCCAAATGTGCAAAGTGAGCTACATTATCGCCTGTACTATTGGCAAAACCCATATATACTTCAATCGCCCCATAAATCAATACAAAGAACTTAGCCTTTACAGGAATGGCAAAATAAACATAAATAATCGAATTCGGGAACATCATGCCAAAGGCAAGAAGTATGCCAAATACAGCTCCTGACGCTCCAACTGTGGGAGTATTAATTAATAGATTAAGACTACCCATCGCAATATCGGTATAATTTCTTCTATTACTTAATAGTTCAGTTCCATCCTGAATAACCATAGCAATTTGGTCAGCATGCATATTTGCCTCAACAGAGCTTACTCTTATATAAGCTACAATAATCTGTACAACTCCAGCGCCAATGCCAGTAATCAAATAGTAATTTAAAAATCGTTTTGAGCCCCAAACATTCTCCAGCGTATTGCCAAACATCCAAAGAGCGAACATGTTAAATAATATATGAGCGAAGCCATTAGTATCATGCATAAACATGTAGGTAACCAATTGCCACACACCAAAATTATTCGATTGCGGGTAATGCAATCCTAAATATTTAACAAGGTCAATATTAAAAGTACTGCTTAATACAATTGTAAAAAGGAAAAATAATCCGTTTATTATTAGTAAATTTTTAATTACCGGAGGTAACATCGAAAAGCCCTGGGGGCGAAATTGTTGCATCTATTTTAAAGAGTTTGTAGAGTTAGAAAGTTTGTAGAGTTTGAAAGTTCGTAAAGTTTATAAAGTTTTAACTTTCAACTTTTAACTTTCAACTTCTATCGCATCATCCCATCTAATTCTTCATTATTAATAATTTTTAATATCTTTTTTCCATGAGGAGAAACCCTTGGCACCTTGCACATAAAGAGCTTATCAAAAATCTCCTTCATTTCCATTTCATCTAATTTGGTACCTGCCTTTATTGCAGTATTTGTTGCAATTGAGCGCGCTAAATTAATATTTTTGTCAAAATTCAAATCACTAACCTGTGTTTTGTGGTACTCAATTATTTTTTCAATAATACCAACCACATCTTGTTCTTTAATATCTGTTGGCACACCAACAACCACAAAGTTTGTAGAACCGTGCTCCTCAAGTATAAACCCAATTGTAGACAGTTCAGCACTTAGCGATTTAATAATTTCAGAATCACCCGGCGACAAATTTATATTTTGAGGAAACAACTGTTGTTGCGAAGGCTGTGTCGACCCTTTCAATTTATCAAGAGTTTCCTCATAAATAATACGCTCATGAGCAAGCTGCTGATTAATTACCATCAAACCAGTACTTACATTGCAGGCAATAAACCGTCCATGTATCTGTAAAAATTTATTTTTTTCAAAATCCGAATGTAAATCAACAGCTTTATTCATCACATCCATATTGCCGGTAGCACCAGTTTGTAATGTATCTTGTTTACTATACAACGATTCCCAATTTTCGGTACTTGGGTTACTATATGATGATGTATCAAAAGGCGAAGTTGACTTTTGGCCGCTAAATGGATTAAAATTAGTATCGATATTTACCGAAGGTTGCCTAATATCATCCGAAGGTCGGGATTGAAAGGCCGCTTCGATCTCTGGAACAAGATCAAAATCCAAAGTTGGTGTTAGCGAATGTTTTCCAATAGCCTGTTTAACAGCAGCGTGTAACACCGAATAAATGAAACGAGCATCCTGAAAATTAACCTCAGTTTTTGTGGGATGAATATTTATATCAATATCCTTAGGATCGATTTCAATGTTAATAAAATACGACGGAAACGATCCGACAGGTATTAACTCGGTGTAGGCATTATTTACTGCATGATGCAAATAAGGATGCTTAATAAACCTGCCATTCACAAAAAAGTATTGCTCACCGCGAGTTTTTTTTGCAAACTCGGGCTTACCAATAAACCCCAATATTTCAACCTTATCAGTTTTTTGTTCAATATGAATTAGTCTTTCGTTGTAAACATTCCCAAATAAGGCAACAATTCGCGATTTTAAACTACCCGCCAGAAGCTTAAAAACAAGCTTATCGTTGCTAAAATAACTAAACCCAATATTATAATTTACAGCCGAAACTCTAATAAACTCTTCAATAATATGGCGTATCTCAACAGGGTCCGACTTCAAGAAATTCCTCCGGGCCGGAACATTATAAAATAAATTTTTAACCGAAATTGTTGTTCCTTTAGAACACTGACAGGGATCCTGGCTCACCAGCGTCGAACCTTCAATCACAATGCAAGTCCCAATGTCGTCATTCTCCGACTTAGATTTGAGTTCAACCTGAGCAATTGCAGCTATGGATGCCATTGCCTCACCCCTAAACCCCATTGTTTTAATTGCAAACAGGTCTTCTGCCTTACTAATTTTTGAAGTAGCATGCCGCTCAAAACACATTCTGGCATCCATATCCGACATTCCGCTACCATTATCAGTAACCTGAATCAAGGTCTTCCCCGCATCTTTAATTACAAGTGTTATTTGAGTGGCACCCGCGTCAACAGCATTCTCAAGCAATTCTTTGGCTGCCGAAGCCGGACGCTGAATTACTTCGCCAGCTGCAATTTGGTTGGCAACCGAATCAGGAAGTAATTTAATTATATTTGACATTTATGGATATCCTATTTATTATTTTAAAAAGAAAGGCGACTAAACAAAAGAGTAAATTTCAAAACTGTCACAGTTCATAACATTCAGCCTCACAAGCAATATTTTTCGCCATTCTCACATTTAATCATTCATCAATTAACAACACCAAATGCACTTAGCATCTTCTCTATAATATCAGTAAACATTATAAAATAAACAGTTCCTCCAATAAAAAAAGCATAGCCAAAGTATGTTAACAATTTCGACAAAGGTGTTTTTTCATCATCCAAATCATCCGTGCGCCTACGTCTAATCATCTTAAGTTTAAGGCTTTCATTATGCGAAAGTTTACTCTGTATCCCACGTATCGCCTTCCTTTTCTCCAATTCGTCCTTCTGCTCATCGTAGTATCTGGGCTTGTAATTAAACTGTTTTGGTTTCGGCGTTTTAATCGAAACTATCCGCATCGTCGTAAATTTAGTGTAATGTGCAAATTTAGCTCATTTTAGTTTAGCTTACCACAAATAATATGCCGAACAATATTATGCTGTTATTTTCTCTTTTTTTTGGCGGCCAGGCTGGCTTTACGTTATAGTTGTCTTATACTGAATGTATTTTTGTAAAGTAATCCCGTGTCTTCCTTCGTCAGCCTGGTTTTACTTACAAAAATCACATCAGTATTTCAACAAGCTGCCACTTCAATCCCTCCCGCAATTCACGTTTTCATAAAAGCTATCGTAGTCACAAACGAATGTATTTCAATAACTAACACCTCCAAAACTTACATATTTTTGAATACCACAATCTTGAATTCTCTACTTAGGAAGGTTTAATTTCAAAGGTCGAGGATTTTCGAATAGTCAGGATCCCATCTGTTTCTAATGGGTTGGTAATTTCCCAATTCTTTAAATTTATTTTGCAGCAATAGTAGGTCAAGATAACATAATTACCCTTTTCATAAAATTTCTATATTTAAATCTTAAGATCCTATTTCTTTATAAATTTCTTCCTAATAATTTTATTATTACTTTCAATAATAATAAAATAAATTCCTGCATTTATTCCGTTTAAAGATATATTTGGCGATTGATCAATTAAGTCATAGTTGCATATTATTTCTAACCCATTAACATTAAATATAAACAGGTTGTATTTACCGATAGGCTCTGTTATTTTCAAACTTAAATTATTATCACATGGATTAGGATATAATTCAAGTTCATTTTGAATAACATCATCAATTCCGACAGTACTAACAAGCACGGTCCAGTTTATTTCATCTGCAAGTTCACCATCTGAAACACTACATTTTATATTATAAGAACCCAATTCATTAAAATACCAGGAAAATTCAGAACTGGTTTCATCTTGTTCATCATTATTAATAAACCAAGTATAATAAAGGTCTTCTCCATTTGGGTCCATGGCAATGACACTAAAACTCATCATACTATATGAAACAATTTCATGCGATAATGCCTGCGGTTCCCAATCGGTAATAACTGGAGCAATATTTGTTTCATACACAATAATATAATCAGTTTTGAAATCAAAATCATATAAGTCACCATCTGAAGCAGTCATATATACTGAATAATACCCTGTTTCAGGATAAGTATGTATGGGATTTTGTTCTGTAGAAGTGGTTCCATCTCCAAATTCCCAATACCATTCAGTAATTGGATTTAATCCTGGAGTTGATAAATCTGTAAATTGCACTTCTAATCCTGCAATTCCGCTAGTGATATTTGCTTCGAAAACTGCATCAGGGCAATTTGGAACCCAATCTCTTACATACTCCAAATATTTAATATAATAATACTCTATACTTTCTTCTGTAGTATTTAAAGACTCGAAGTCCATACCAGCATTAAAAAATGTTTTAAGCGAAAGTCTGCCTCCATAGTAGTCATGAATAAACGAACAAAAAGCCCATCCGAAAAAATAAGGGTCAATATCATTATTTGGATTCTCAACGAACTCATCAAAGGTTGGGAGACGACCATAAGTACTCATATATAAATTAAAAACTTGGTTAATTCTCCATTCATCATTATTGGTGTTTGGATCAAGGGGTTCACCTGGTATAAAACTACCCATTCCTTCCGGGTAAAATCCACTAGGTATATCCCAATACATATGTGAATGTGTTATATGGCCATATTCATGAGGGATAAGTGAATTTAGATAACTATCAAAATCGCTATCATAACAAAAATCAAATGAACTAATAAAAAAATTTTCGTTTCCATATGCTGAAGCACCATTTGCAGGTCCCCAATGAGTCAGGGCATCCCATGTTTCTGTGTATGGTAATATTGAAATAGTAAACCTATGATTAAAATTCATTTCATAATTAATCTGATTATTTGCGCATTGATTCTCCAAAGAATTAGCCATATCAACTAAATATTGCACATCCTTATCAATACAATAGAAATCAAAATTATCTGTAATAAGTTGCAGTCTCATACGTTCAGACTCTTCATTTTGATAGTATATTGGTATGAAATTTTGCCATAAATTTTCATTGTAACCAGGATTCATATATCTGGTTGTTATGCTCGATATGGCCTGAAACTGTATATTTGAAACTATCAGATCTTTTAATCCGCTTGTTGCAATATTTGTAATATCTTCCAAATCTGATATTATAGGTGTAGATCCTAATGCAATTACATAACTATCAAGGGTTGCAGGATCAGGTCTAAATCCAGAATAATACAACCCAACACCTTCTCTAAAATATTGGGGGAAATAATTTTGGCCTCGCCTTATGATATTTAATTTTATCACTAATTGTGAAAATGTATTAACTGCCAGGGAAGAAAAATCAGAATAGAAATCTACCTGCAATTGTGTTTGCGGCACACATAAACTAAGTGAATTGGATGGCACATCCCAAAAACCACATTTCCAATCGTATAAATCATAAGCGTATTCATCATCAAGTTCCTCATGTGAGTTATACAAGATTATATCAAAAACCATTGAATCCGTAAATAATGAATCAATCCCTCCACCAAAGTCTAGTAAGCCCGAAAACATTGTAAATTGATCTTCAAGGGGTATTTGAATTGAGTCCCAATAATTGGCCAAATCCGGATCTGCATAAAAGTTAAAATGAGCTGAACTTCCTATTAAATCTCGTCCGGTTTTTAATGTATTATTAGAACCTTTTAATTGTTCCTGTGAATTAGCTAATGTTACTGACATAAGCAGTCCCATTAAAAATAAAGTTGTCCTTTTCATAACTTAAATTTTGAGTTAAATTTGTAAAAAGATAATAATTAGTGGTATGAAATTGCTAATTTACACATAATTTTTTAACTGTCTTTTATGTTTAAATGTCCTAATGCATGCATATAACACAAATATATATTACACGGAGTAACACTAAGAAGACACAAAGAAAAGATAATTATATGTGACTGATTACCAGTATTAATAAATCAGATGCGTTTGCCCTGTGCTATCATCAACTTGTAACTAGCTGCTCACACTAAAAGTTTAACTTTGCACAAAAAAACCCACATGAATATCGACTTAATTATTTTCGATTTAGATGGTACTTTGGTTAACTCAATCCCCGATTTAACAGTAAGTTTAAACCACGTTGCATCGTTAAATAGCAAATCAATTTTTAATGAATCAGAAGTAACCCATTTGGTTGGAGGCGGTATTTCAAATTTAATCTGCAAGGCTTTTAATATCAGTAATAATGATCCTAAATTCGACATTTACTTTAACCAGTTCATGAATCATCATGAGCAAAGCATCAATACTCATTCACATCTATACAAAAATACAATCGAAATACTCGAATATTTCAAAACGAAAAAGTTAGCAGTACTTAGCAACAAAATCAACCATCTTACAAAACAGGTTGTTGTCGATTTTAAAATTGATAGTTATTTCACTCTCGTACTTGGTGCAACAAATGGGTTGGCAAAAAAGCCATCAGCAGAACCTATCCTTTATATACTGAACAAACTCAATATTCAACCTTCAAAAGCAATTATGGTAGGCGATAGCGAACCTGATATTATTTGTGCGAAAAATGCTGGAATAAAAACTATTGCCTTAACCTGTGGTTACCGGTCCAAGTCACAACTTGAACCTCTAAACCCTGACTATTTTATTAACGACCTCATTGAACTAAAATCAATCATCCAAATTTAAAATACCACTGCCAAAGCCAACTCTAATTTTAAGCTCAAGCCTTAAACAATAGTTCATTAAGGTTTTGTAACATACGAATTACCTAGTACTTACAATAAACATGGTAAATAACTGCCATACTGATAATCAAATCTTTGCGACTCTGCGACTTTGCGAGAAACTCCTGTCTGCCCATGGCATTAAAAACTACACTAACTATTGTTAATTGATATTCTTAAAAACCTACAATATCCCTTTACTTTTTATAACAACCAATTTCTCACGAGTCATTTCCTTTATTGAATAAGGTATACCTCCAACGCCAATTCCCGAAGTGCCGCCACCACCAAATGGCATCCAGTCAACCCTAAATGCTGTATGATCATTAACAATCACAGCAGTGGCATTGAGCTTGTTTACAACTTCCATTGCAACATCAATATTTTTAGTAAACACTGCTGCCTGAAAAACAAAC
>JASFZK010000243.1:0-5402 GCA_045267845.1 Bacteroidota bacterium
TTGCATCGCGTTGTACCATTCGTATGCTCAACATCAGTCATTAAAACATTCCCGCCAAAACTTGTAACATGATCGTATATTCTTTTATCATCTGTGGCAACAACAACATGCGATAGTTTTGCTGATTTGCTTGCCTGCTCGTAAACCCTTTGTATCATAGTTTTACCTTTAATGATAGTAAGCGGTTTACCCGGAAAACGAGTTGAAGCATATCTGGATGGAATTATTCCGATACTTTTCATAATTTTAAGAATCTAGATTAATTGATGCAGCAATCAAGTTCGAAAAGAAAATCAAGCTAAAATTTAAAGTTATTAAACCTGAAAATACTTTGGATTATAAATTTAAATCCTGATTGTTGATTTAGTATCTTTTTCTGAAATTAAAATAGTCCGTGAATTTCTGCATTCACTTTTTCAATAACAACGCTTAAGTCCTCAGGAATATTAAAGTCCATATTATCAACATTAATTATTAATAGTTTGCCGGCCTTATATCCCTGTATCCATGTTTCGTATCTTTCGTTGAGTAGTTTTAAATAATCAAGACGAATTGATTCTTCATAATCACGACCTCTTTTTTGAATTTGTTCAACAAGTGTTGGCACCGAAGCTCTTAAATATATTAATAAATCAGGAGGCTGAATAAATGAATTCATAAGTTCGAAAAGAGAGCTGTAATTCTTAAAATCTCTACTCGACATAAGATTCATCTCATGTAAGTTAGGTGCAAAAATATTGGCATCCTCATATATTGTCCTGTCCTGAATAATATTGTCCCCACTTTTGCGAATCTCAACAACTTGCCTAAATCTTGAATTCAAGAAATATACTTGTAAATTAAACGACCATCTTTGCATATCCTCATAAAAACTATGAAGATATGGGTTGTTTTCTACATCTTCGTAATGGGGCTTCCATCCGAAGTGCTTAGACATCAGCTTTGTAAGTGTAGTTTTCCCTGATCCAATATTTCCTGCTATAGCTACATGCATTTGTATTATTTTTTCTACGAAAGTATATAAATTTAAAGCTATTGAAGTTGAAAGTTGATAAGTTTATGTAAAATATAAATCACAATAAGCTTACAGATTTTAAATAGATTAGTTCCTATTTTACCATATTAACATATAATCAGGCACTTACTATTTTGCTTTCGATGACTTTTATGTAATAAATTGTTAATAAAATTTTAAGAAATATTGGATTTGGTTAAATATGGAAAAAGCTAAAATTAACTCTACCATATTTTCGGTGCTCGTAAAAATGTAAAGATTCTGAGAAATCAATTTCTCTGGGGTGCTCCACAATTAACCATCCATCAGAATTTAATAGCTCATTTTCGAAAACTAAACTACTAACATCTGTAATATTATCTAATTGATAAGGGGGATCAGCAAAAATAATATCAAATTTTTGTCGTAATGATCCAAGATAACGAAATACATCCATTCGGATGGAATGTAACTCAGGCATATTAAGTTTATGCGCTGTATCATTGATGAACTTCACGCATCCAAAGTCTTTATCAACCGAGGTTACACTACTACATCCGCGCGAAACTAATTCATATGAGATATTACCTGTGCCTGCGAAAAGGTCTAGCGCAGTTTTGTCTTCAAAATCCAAATAGTTACCTAATATATTAAACAAGCTTTCTTTAGCCATATCTGTTGTAGGACGTACTGGTAGGTTTTTTGGAGGTGTAATAACTCTACGTTTGTATTTGCCACTAATTATTCGCATTGCAATGCATTAAAAAGAGTATAATATTTGTGATGCTTTAATTCGTCTAATATGTATGAATAGCTATAATTATCATTACGGGGAACAAAACTGTAATTCTTTATATATTGATTTATCATGTCGTAGGTATCATCAGTTTTAGAGATGTTACCTAGTATAACAAGTTTTATATCTTCGGGGTTCAGCATCAATTGATCAATACTAATAAGCATGAAGTAAATGAAATCTTCTTTTGTTTTGAATTCAAAAGAGTTATAAAAAAACAGTTTATTTTCTTTAAAGTAAACCATATCAAAACAGCCACTGCGAATATTTACAAATAGTGTTTTTGCATCAATTTTATTTTTGAAATTTATTGACAAGCTCTCAATTAAGGTTGTTGAGAAATGCAAAATATTTATGTTTGGCCAAAAATCTTTTATTTTTTCGATTACCGGATTTGGTAAATAATAAATATTTACTGCTTGATTATTTTTAAGCTTATCAAAAACTATTCTGCTGTTTTCCTGAAAAGGCTGATTAAATCCGAGATAAAGGTTTTTCTTATCTTCACTGAATAATGCCTCAGGAATAAGCGTTGAAAATTTATTTTGATATGTTAAAAATACAGACTCGTATGGATAACCAAACGATGGGCGGTTATTAAGTACTTTTCCTAAATACGAAGGTAATTGTTCGATACTATCATTCTCAGGAAAGATATATTGCTCAACCCCAATAAACTTATTTTTATCGTGGTTATAAACCGTAAATACAAGTCCGTTTAACCAAAGTTCAATGGATAAAGTATAATTTCGGGTTTGCGACTCTTTAAAAGACTTATCAAAATAACTGATATGTGGAGTTAACTGTAAAGCCATTACAAGGGTGTAATTTACTCCCAGTTACCATCAGTTGATGGCTCTGTCAATGATCCAACTTTTAAACCTGGATATCGTTCAATGTCCTCAAATTTTGCAATGATATTTATTACAGCTTGCTCATTCATTCCTTTTAAGAAAGTTGTAAAAGGAGCTTTAGCTTCGAATACAAATACTTTTACACCACCTCTGGTTATAGTATCAGAACCCATCTTAAAAACATCACCATCAGAAAATGGTATTAACCTAAGTTGAGAAACCTTGAAGTTGGTACGCTCTCCAAACAAAGTATCACCAGCGTTTACATAACCAATAGTATCGTTAATTGTTAGCGTATATGTTGTATCGTTTGGATCTGGAATAATTTTAACAATGGGGACTTGAGCAAACTCTAGAAATGAAATTAAAGTGTCAAAATTTGGAGCATATACCCCCGACATCTGTTTGTAGATAAACTGCGAGCTTCTAATGTCTTTAAGTCTTTGAATAACAACTTCTTCTCTCTGTCGTTTTTCTTTATTAAACCTTACTGGCTCCATGATGCTATCATAAACAAAATACGCAAGAGCTACAATTACCACAAATAAACCAAGTTGAATTAAAATCTTTTTCATCTCTTATAAATTTTTATTTTCTGAATTATACAGATTCTTCTGTCCAATCAGTAATTAACACAAATTTGTTTTAATCAATTAACCTTTAGAGTACTATGATTAAAAAATTTATATTCAAATAATCGCCTGAGCAATTAGCAAGCAAATGTACTACATTTTACGGTTTCAAAATAAAAGAAAATGTGAAATTTATTTGAAGTTCCTGTTTTTGTTAAAATTGATATCGTACAGATTAACGAAAAAACTTTGCTTCTTATTGTTTTTTTTGATTCAAAAAATTATGATTTTGAGATGATGTCAAAAGTTGGAATATCTCCAATAAAAGTAATTGCTCCTGTTGCTCTGTCAATATAGCAGCAATAATGTGTTAGGCCATTGCTTACAATAAGGTAGTTAACATTTAAACTCAAATTATAGCTCGATATTTGTTCCATCACCTTTTGCGATAGTTTAACATCGGGTGACTTGAATTCGATTAACATAATAGGTTGCCCGTTACGATTATAGATTACAGCATCAAATCGTTTTCGCATATTGTTAACTTTAATTCCTTTTTCGATGGCGATAAGCATTGGTGGGTAATCTTTTTCTTCAATCAAATACTGCATAAAATTTTGTCTTACCCATTCTTCAGGAGTTGATACCACAAACTTTTTTCGAAGATTATCAAATATTTCACTTTTGCCCATCTGGTTAACCCTCGTTTTAAAGTGATATTCAGGAAGGTTTAATTTCATGACTTTATTTTTTTCTGCGTGATAAAACTAGTCTAAAAAACCATAAATTGATTAATTTTGCGTAAAATAAAAGATAGATGAAGGATAAAGAAGAAATAGTGTGTAATTGGTTACCACGATATACAGGGATGGATTTGGATAAATTTGGCAAATATATACTGCTAACAAATTTTGGAGAGTATCTTAATTTGTTTGCTAAATGGAATGATGTGGAGGTTATTGGTAAAGATCGGCCAATGCCATGTGCCACTGCAGGTGATATTACAATTATTAATTTTGGGATAGGTAGCGCTAATGCTGCAACCATAATGGATTTGCTAAGCTGTATTGATCCACATGCCGTATTATTTTTAGGTAAATGTGGAGGACTAAAACGGAAAAATGAAGTTGGTGATTTAATATTACCCATTGCTGCCATAAGGGGAGAGGGAACCTCCAATGATTACTTACCTGAGCGGGTTCCTGCATTGCCAGCCTTTAGCCTGCAAAAAGCCATATCAAATACAATAACTAAATTTAAAAGAGAATACTGGACAGGAACTGTTTTTACTACAAATAGGCGTGTTTGGGAACATGATTTAAAGTTTAAGAAATATTTACGTAAAACACGTTCCATGGCAATTGACATGGAAACAGCAACAATATTTACTGTAGGGTTTGCTAACGAGATACCCACAGGAGCCTTGCTACTTGTAACCGACCAGCCAATGATACCTGAAGGAATTAAAACAATTGAGAGTGATTTAAAGGTTAGTCATGATTTTGTTGAAGAGCATATTAAAATAGGTATCGAATCATTAAAGGAGCTTATTGATCACGGTAGTAACGTTAAACATCTTATTTTTTAATTTTGAAGTACGAAGATATATTAAGGGATATTAAGAATAATATTTTTTATCCTGTTTACTTTTTAACTGGTGAGGAGCCTTACTTTATTGATAAACTTATATCATTGCTGGAAAAAAGTATTCTTGATGAGGCAATGAAAGGGTTTAACCAAACCATTGTTTACGGTCGTGATGTAACTGTAAAAGAGGTCGTTGATTTAAGTCGAAGGTATCCTATGATGGGTAACTATCAGGTAGTTATAGTTAAAGAAGCTCAATATATCAATAATATTGAAAATTTTGAATCTTACATTAATTCACCACTTGATACAACCATCCTTATTATAGCTAATAAATATAAGAAGGTTGATAAACGTAAAGTCTTTTATAAGAAAATGATTGCGTCGAAGACGACAGTCATGTTCAATTCTGAAAAGCTGCGTGATTATTTAATTCCGAAATGGATAGAGACGGAGATTAGGGCAAAAGGAATGTCAATATCACCAGTTGCATTAAGATTAATGTCGGAGTATCTTGGTAATGACCTTGGTAAAATTATTAATGAAATTGAGAAATTAGTAATAAACTTAAACGAAAATTCAACAATTACTGAAGTTGA
>JASFZK010000244.1:0-5925 GCA_045267845.1 Bacteroidota bacterium
GCAGCAACGTGTTGCCATTGCCAGAGCCGTAGTAGCAAATCCAAAACTAATTCTTGCCGATGAGCCAACGGGTAATCTCGACTCAAAAAATGGTATTGAGGTAATGAATCTACTATCAGAACTTAACCAGGAAGGAACTACCATAGTAATGGTTACACACTCCGAACGTGATGCCGGTTTTGCGCACCGCACCATTAATATGTTGGATGGTGAAATTATTTTTGAGAAAGCAAATGGGAAATAGTTAAGCTTTTAGAGCCATTAAAAGATGACCATAAAAAATAAACAGAAATGAAAAAAACAAATCTAAAGCATATTTTCCAGAACTGGAAAAATCTAAATGGTTCATTCATTATTAATTTAATAGGGCTTTCAATAGGGCTGGCATGTACTTTACTAATCTATTTATGGATAAGTGATGAGCTAAGTTTTGATAAATTCCATGAAAAAGAGAGCCAACTAGTTCAAGTTATGGAGAGAGCTGAGTTGAGCAATGATATTGAGGTATCGTGGGCTAGTTCTGGAATTCTAGCGGAGCTATTGCAAAAAGAAATCCCTGAAATAAAATATTCTGTAACTACTTGTCCTACATCGCAAACAAACATCCTTAGTACCGAAGACAATTCTTTTAGAGCTAAAGGTTTATTTATTGGGGACGACTTTTTTAAATTATTTTCCTATAATTTTATTCAGGGTAATCCTGATGAAATATTCCCACAAATAAACAATATTATTTTATCTGAAGAATTGGCGTTGAAATTTTTTAATACAACCAAAAATATTGTGGGGAAAGCAATTAAGCTGGATAATACAGATCAATTATTTGTTTCTGGTATCTTTAAGGAAACGCCTTTAAACTCTTCGGTGCAGTTTGATTATGTATTGCCCTATAGAAGAATGGACCTTAAATACCCTGGTATTTTAGCTTGGGGACAAAGTTATTTTAATACTTATTTGATGTTAAAAGAGGGTGTAAATATTGCTGAGACTAATAAAAAAATTAATGCAGTATATCAAGAGCATTCTGGTTTCAAGAATTCATCATTATTTACAAGACCATATGCTGATAAACATCTTTATGATAATTATGAAGCTGGTTTTCAAGTTGGAGGCAGAATTACTTACGTTAAGTTATTTTCTCTTGTGGCTCTTCTAATTTTGCTTATGGCGTGTATTAATTTTATTAACCTTTCCACAGCTAGTGCTTCAAAAAGAATGAAAGAAGTTGGTGTAAAAAAACTATTAGGCGCATCAAGGAAATCTTTAGTTATTGAATTTATGATTGAAGCTATTAGCATTTCGTTTTTGGCTCTAATTATTTCAATAATAATTGTAAATCTCATTTTACCTTATTTCAATGTTTTTGTCGAAAAACAAATTCATTTGGATTTTGAGCTAAATCATATATTGTTTTTATTAGGCATACTTCTAGGTACAGCACTGTTGTCAGGAGTTTATCCAGCATTTTATTTGTCCAGAATTAATCCTTTAAATGCTTTTAAAGGTAGTCTGAATAGTAAATTTGGCAAACTAGGTATGAGAAGAATATTAGTGATAACACAGTTTGCTATTTCTATCTTTTTAATTGCTGCAGTTTTTATTGTATGGATACAAATGAGTTTTGTATATGGACAAAATCTGGGTTATAATAAAGACAATATAATTTATTTTGAGAAAGAAGGAAATGGAGGTGCGGATATTCAAACCTTTCTTTCGGAATTAAAAAATATCCCTGGAGTTGAGAATGCTACTAGTACAGCATGGAGTTTTGTTGGTCAAAGAGCATCTACGGATGGAGTCAGTTGGAATGGGAAAACCCCAGATGACCATGTATCTTTCGAAGTGCAACAAATTAATTATAATTTTATTGAAACTTTTGAAATTGAATTAAAAGAAGGGCGTTCTTTTTCTGAGAATTTTGAATCAGATGATGCCACAATTATTTTTAATGAAAATGCAATTAAAGCCATGGGAATAGATGACCCCATTGGTAAAAACATTAACCTGTGGGGAAGAGATCGAAAAATTATTGGAATAGTTAAAAACTTCAACTACGAATCTTTACACACTAAAATTAACCCCTTATTTTTTATTTTAAAGCCTTCTAATTGTAAAAAAATTATGATAAGAATAGCGGAAGAGAAAGAAAGTGAAGTTATAGAAAGTATAAAAAACACTTATCAAAAGTTTTATCCAGAATTTCCATTTGATTATAACTACCTAGATCAAGAGTATAATTATCAGTATGTTGCAGAAAAAAGAGTAGCTGTTCTTTCTCAATATTTTTCAGGAATAGCTATTTTAATATCTTGCTTAGGTTTGTTAGGATTAGTCATATTTTCTACCGAACAAAGACGAAAAGAAATAGGCATTAGAAAAGTTAATGGTGCCTCAATTTCTGAAGTATTATTCATGCTCAATATGGATTTTTTAAAATGGGTAGCAATCGCTTTTATTATTGCTACACCCATTGTTTATTATACTATGGACAGGTGGCTACAGAACTTCGCCTATAAAATAGATCTTAGTTGGTGGATATTCGCCTTGGCTGGTTTTCTAGCGCTAATAATTGCTCTTATAACAGTAAGTTTCCAAACCTTTTGGGCAGCAAGAAGAAATCCAGTAGAGTCATTGAGATATGAGTAGGGGTAAGAAAGGTTGGAGGGTTAAAAGATGAAAATAGCTAGAAAAGCAAAATATTGATAAATAAATAATTAGCATAAAATATGGAACAGTAAAAACGGGTTTAAAGGGAAACAGGGTCTCACACTCTTCAAACCTTTTTCACCTTCTAACCCTCCTACAAAAAAAGAAAATCATGATAAAAACAGAAAAATTAGGAAAAGTATTTCGTACCGAAGAGGTAGAAACTTATGCGCTGAATGGCGTTGATCTACATGTGAAAAAAAGTGAATTTGTGGCCGTTATGGGACCATCGGGTTGTGGAAAATCAACTTTGCTCAATATTATTGGATTGTTGGATAATCCTACTGAAGGAGAGTATATATTCAACGGACACAACGTTTCTAAACTAAAAGAAAAAAACCGGACACAATTCCGTAAAGGGAATATCGGCTTCATTTTCCAAAGTTTTAACCTCATCGACGAACTAAGTGTTTACGATAATGTGGAACTACCATTATTATATTTAAAAATGAAGGCCAGTGAACGCCGCGAAAGAGTGGAAGCCGTATTAAAACGCATGAAAATAGGACATCGCACTAAGCATTTCCCTCAACAACTTTCGGGCGGACAGCAGCAACGTGTAGCCATTGCCAGAGCCGTAGTGGCAAATCCAAAATTAATTCTTGCCGATGAGCCAACAGGTAACCTCGACTCAAAAAATGGTATTGAAGTAATGAACCTGCTTTCGGAACTCAATCAGGAAGGCACCACTATAGTAATGGTTACTCACTCCGAACGTGATGCCGGTTTTGCACACCGTACAATAAATATGCTGGATGGGGAAATTATTTTTGAGAAGGCGAATGGGAAAGGTTGAGGTAGACTGGAGCATTTTTAAACGAAAAAGTCATAATTAAAATATATTATCATGTTAAAAGTAATACTTAAAAGCGCTCTCCGAAATCTAATGAAAAACAAGTTTTACTCAATGATTAATATTGTTGGGTTGGCAATCGGAATAACAGCATGTATTCTGATAATGTTGTATGTGCAATCGGAGTTAAGCTATGATACTTTTCATGAAAAAGCAGACCGAATTTATCGAGTTAATTTAACAGGTGTGTTCAATGATGATGACTTTAATCATCCAATCACCAGTGCGCCACTGGCAAAAGCCATGCAAAATGAAATTCCTGAGATTGAGGAGGCCGTTCGCTTAACTTTTGCAGAGCCAGTTATCAGACATAATGAGGATGTTTTTAATGAAAAGAAATGGTGTTTTGCTGATGCCAATTTTTTCAAAATCTTTTCTACTACTTTTATTAAAGGCAATCCCGAAAATGCTTTATCACAACCCAATTCAGTGGTTTTAACCGAATCAACCGCTAAACGATATTTTGGTGAAGACAATCCAATAGGGCAATCTATTACTTGGGAAAGCAACCGAGATTATAAGGTTACAGGTGTAATTAAAGATTATCCTGAAAATTCACATATCAAGTTTAATTTTTTGGCCTCGATAAAAGGACAGGATATTGACAATAATTTGAATTGGATTCAGAATATGGTTTATACCTATTCTCTGATTAAAGAAGGATATACCAAGCAAGATGTAGATGCCAAACTTGAAGGATTGGTGGAAAAGTATATTGGCCCGGCCATAAAACAAGCCATGGGCGTTACGTTTGAGAAATTAAAATCACAGGGATTGAAATACAGTTGGTATGCACAACCATTAGACGAAATTCATTTCAACAGGGAAGTGATGGTGATGGAAGGTGAACCGTTGGGTAACAAAAGTTACATGTTAATATTTTCGATTATTGCAATTTTTATACTTGTAATTGCCTGTATCAATTATATGAATATGTCCACTGCCCGATCTGCAAATCGTGCTAAAGAGGTGGGGATAAAAAAAGCATTTGGGTCAAGTAGAAATTCTCTCGTATTTCAATTTTTATCAGAATCTATTCTTGTAACGCTACTTGCTTTAGTACTAGCATTGGTACTTATAAAACTTTTGCTTCCAGAATTTAATAATTTAATTGACAAACAACTTGTTTTCAGTTACTTCAATAATTTTAAAACCATTCCATTAATGCTCGCTTTTGGAATTGGAATTGGAGTGATAGCAGGTAGTTATCCAGCCTTCTTTTTGTCTTCTTATAATCCGGTTGATGTTGTAAAAGGAATAAATAAATCGTCAGGTTCGCATGGAAAATTACGTAGCGGATTAGTTATTTTTCAATTAATTGTTTCAATTACACTATTTTCAGGAAGTTTTTTCATCAGCAAACAACTAAGTTTTCTTCAAAACAAGGAACTTGGTTTTAACAAGGAGAATCTGCTTATAATCAACAAAGTTAATTACCTTGGAAACCGGTTGTCATCTTTCAAAACTGAATTACTTGCCCAGCCAAATATATTGAAGATTACAAATTCTTCCTCAATTCCCGGAAGATTTAATGCAAGCAACTCATACTTTCATCATTCGGTAGACGATACAAAGGGAATAAATACATTTTGGAGCGATTACGATTTTATAAAAACATATCAGATAGAATTAACACAAGGCCGCTTTTTTGAGGAGGGTAACCAATTCAATGACAAATCGGTTGTGCTTAATGAAACTGCAATTAAACAACTAAATATTGAAGACCCAATTGGCAAAAAAATCTATAGCGGCACAAAAACAGAAGATAATAGTTTAACTATAATCGGTGTAATGAAAGACTTTCATAGCCAATCACTACATGAGGAAATGAGCCCTTTTATATTGATTAATGGAAGTGGAGAATATTTAAGTGTAAGAATTTCGGGAGATATCCAGCAGAATCTAAAGATAATTGAACAAACCTGGGATAAATTTGCCAAGGGTCAAATTCTCGATTATGTATTTTTTGATGAAGATTTCGGGCGCTTATACAAAGCAGAAGTAAGAACAAGGAAAATAGTTTCTATATTTTCTGCACTAGCAATTATAATAGCCTGTTTAGGACTTCTTGCCTTAGCTGCTTTTGTTGCAGAACAACGTACAAAAGAAATTGGGATACGAAAAGTAAACGGTGCCAATATCGGTGAAATTCTGCTTTCGCTTAACCGCAACTTTATGAAATGGGTAGCCATAGCTTTTGTAATAGCCACACCAATTGCATATTATACAATGAATAATTGGCTTGAAAATTTCGCCTATAAAACCACGCTCAGTTGGTGGGTTTTTGCATTGGCAGGAGTAGCGGCACTTTTTGTAACCATGATAACCGTAACATGGATTAGCTGGAAAGCAGCAACTCGGAATCC
>JASFZK010000245.1:0-3653 GCA_045267845.1 Bacteroidota bacterium
TTTTTGCTCTGCTGATACACTGATGATATTTCCTTCGTGAGTAAGTACAGGTGGATGAAGGTTTCCATGTTCTATACCTCCACCATTTTCAGCAGTAATGCTCCAATCAAGACTACCATTGGATTTTACACAAAACAGCCCAAACGTTTGAGCATCATATAAATCACCATTTTCGGCAATTGTAGCTGCTGCGGAAAAACTAGGGCTAATAATCATTCCTGAAATATCGGTTTCCCATTCAATATTTCCGTTATTTGATAATTTAACAAGATTGCCATTCCCAATTAATATATCATTATTTGAAGTAAGAGTAATATTGCTATTCATCATCTGATTGAAGCTTGCATCCAGAGTAATGGTTCTAACAAGCTGACCGTTAGGTGAAATAATATGGATATCCTCATCACGCACATAGATATTTCCATCATCGCCAATTGGCAAATCAAATAAAGCAAGAGTTAACATACTACTCTTGCTATAAAAATCATATTTCCAAATTGAATCACATGTGGCGCCATTATCATTATAACGGAAAATAGAATATCCATCATGGAAAAACAATGCGTTTCCAGTTACTGATAGGTTAAAATGTCCAACATCCAAGTTGGTTTGTTTTATCCATAATTCTGTACCTGACGTACTATATGCAATAAGAAAACCTTCTCCTATCTGACCTGATGAAACATATAATTTACCATTTGCAAAAGCCATTGCTGGCATCCAAATAAAGTCGTAATCCGCTGCCAAATCTTTGGTCCACTCAACACTACCTGATGCTGCATTTATACAATATATTGCAGTTGGGTCGTTTGTGGCAACATACACTTTGTTGTCAGCATAAATTACTCTACTTGTAGAACCACCTTCTAGTTCATTTTTCCAAAGTTCGTTACCATCTTTATCAAGACCAAAAACTATAGCTTTTAATGTTTCTGGATCATAAATAGAATAATAACTATTGTCGTTATTATCGATAGCAGGTGTAATGTCGTCAAGAGTTCCAACACTCATATCGTAACTCCAAAGCACATTGTGATCACCTGTATCAGGGTCTGGATTAGGAACAACTGCGTCGTCGCCGCAAGAAGTAAAAAACATTGTCATAATGACAAACATTGCTACTGAATTGATTAACTTTTTCATAATAGTTTGATTTAAAAATTAGTTTATTATTGTGAATTCATTTGGGATATCAAATTTTGATTTGGCAATATCAATATCTGTTTTAACTGAAGTAGCCTCGTAGGTAATAAGAATATCCATAATTTCCGTTTCTGATTTTAATACAATGTTATTCCAAGCCCAAATACTACCATTATTGCCCGAATATTTTATGCAATTTTTATTTGCTACAAACTCATTGCTTAATTTATTATAGCCCAAAACCTCTATCATTTCTTGTGAAATTAGGTTTGTTTTAATTGTATGATGTTGGGAATTTAAAATTGAAATAGTACGGTTGGTTAAGTTTATTTCGAAGAGCGAATCATGTTTATAAATTCTGAGTACCGACTCCTCATGTACATTTCCATGTACATCAATAATGCTAGTTCTTAATTCCGAAATTAATTTTCCATAATTATCAAAAGATATAGTTTCGGTACCTTGATTAACACCATTAAATTTGTATTCAAACACACCTGATTTAAAGGAGTATAATTGTGAATTTTGAGCTTTAAGATAAAAAGCGGATGAAATAAGTACAATTGAAATAATTAATCTGATACGCATAACTACGACTTAAATAGAGATGCAAATGACGTACTAATTACTAAGGTATCTCTCACCCGAACGGGTGATTTTATGCAAAAGAGTTAAAAACATATGTAACTAATTAATACCTATAAATCTAATATTAAGCTAGTTACATGTTTAGAGGATTTATTTATTAATTTTGGGTAAAGAAAAGTTACTGTAGTTAAGTAAAAAAAGGGTTTAAACAACATCAACTCTTTTTAGAGCCTCAACTCTGTTTTTTACATCAAGTTTAACGTAAATATTTTTGATGTGACTCTTTACTGTATTTTGTGAAACAAATAGTTTATCAGCAATTTCTGAATTTTTATAACCACGTGAAATTAGTTCAAGAACTTGGGCTTCTCTTTGCGATAATTCATATTCTTTTAATTTAGATTCCGAAAATTTAGGGCAATCTTTTTTATCTTCTATCTCAACCTGCATTTCATTAATTCTAAGCAAGTAGTTTTGCAGTTCGGTGCGGAGATGATTTTGTTTTAGTTTGTTTTTAAGTGTATTAAAATAGAAGAGAAATACAATAAGTACAAATACTACAACCAATAAACTAATAAACACTAATTGATATCTTATTTGTTTACGACTTAGTTCTTCTTCAAGTCGTAATACTTCAATAGTTTTGTTTTTTTCCTTTAGCTGATATTTTGTTTCCATATCGGCAATAGTTTTTTGCTTTTCAATATTTAAAAGGGAATCGTTCAAATTATTATATATCTGTATTGTTTTAATAGCAAGAGAAAAATTTCCTTTGGAGATATAAATCTTTGATAATATTCTATTTATTTCTAATAATTCTTTCTGATTACCAAGCTCTGCATTTATTTCCAGCGACCGCTTTAAAGCACCAATTGCTTTAGTATCCTTTCCTTGAGCAAAATACAACTGACCATAACTTCGCAGCACCTCTCCTTTACCCTGATTAATATTCAGCGAATCGTAAATACTTAATGAATATTCAAAATTTTGTTCTGCTTTTATATATTCATCTTTATCCAAATAAATATGACCAATATTGTTAGATACTGTTGCAAATTGCCACAATGAATTCGTAATTCTGAAAATATGACTGGCTTTTTCATAATAGTATAATGCTGAATCAGAATTTCCGTACAACTCGGTAAAAACAACTCCAAGGTTATTATATGAATAAGCAGTATTCAGTGTATCTTTAATGAGCAATCGCAATTTCAATGCTTTTTTGTGATATTCAATGGATTTTTTAGATACTTCCATTTCTTCATATGCAACTCCAAGGTTCGAATAGGCACTTGCCAATTGTATGCTATCATTTTTTCTCTGAAAGAATTCAATTACTTCCAGATAAAGAGAAATGGCTTCTTCATAATTACCTCCAATTTCTTTCATTGCTGCCTGATTCATTCGCATATTCGAAAAACTAGTACTATCACCTATGATAACATATGAAATACTGGCTATACCAAATGCGCTATCTGCAAGTTCAAACAATGAATGTTGATAGTATAAAACACCTAGTTGTGAATAATAATAGGACTTTACTGAATCTGATAATTTTCCTTTCAGCTCTTTGTCATAATAATTTGATAATTGCACAAGGCTGTCGTTATCATTGATTACCTTTAAGCTTTCAAGATATTCTTCTGTAATGTCTGTTAACATAAAATCAGCACTGGTATTACCATCAACGGCATTATTATTGCATGATTGTAGATAAACAATAAATACAAAGAGGAAAAATATCCTGATAATCACTATAAAACCTGATTAATACTAATTAATATGCGCAGCAAAAATAACTATTATGTTCTAACTATAGTGACTATTATAAATAATGGCTGGTTATTTATCCACCAAAACAAATATCCAACCCTCGTGCTTTTTTAATTAGCTTATAATCATGAGGTACTAATCTAAGATTA
>JASFZK010000246.1:0-17322 GCA_045267845.1 Bacteroidota bacterium
TTTAAAATTTCCAAATATCACCCTCTTTCAAGGTTCGACGTATTGCAGAAACTGATTCGATATAAGCTATAACACCAGCCATAATAAATACCGCAATAGCAGCTCCAGTGGTACTTAGTGTAAAATTAGGATCGATCTGTACAAAAATACCACCGATTCCATAAACAACCAGTAGATTAACTACGGAGCGAACAAAACCCATTATTATCGCTCCTTTAACCCAGGAATAGCTTGAATCGAGTTTTGGTGTAACATCTCCTTTTAGTCTTTTCTTTATTGTAGTTTTTGTTGTAAGTAATGATATTACAAAGGCGATAATAACGGCTGGCAATAACATACTACCCATAAGCGATTTGGTAATATCACCACCTGGTGATGAGATGATCGCTACATGATCTATTCCACTCAACATGAAATAGGTAACCATGCCGTTTAAAACACCATTTACCAGGCCATCTGTGAGCCCTTGTTTTTTATATGCGAAATCTTTAATTGCTATTGCCATTTTTATATATTTTTAAGTTATTTAAAATCCTCCGGAAAGCTCCGGGGAGTAATCTTATTATGTTGCTAAATATTATTTATCCCACACAGGGAAATTTGATCCGGGCACATGTAACATAGGGTCTTCCCAGAATTGTGGGATGGCATTCCTTTATTTAAGGCTAAATGAATTTATAATGTTATAGATTCCGGCAAACAAGAGGATAACACCTAACCAGATAGCCAGGGTCAATCCAAAAGATACGGGATTGAATATGATGGTATTAGCCATGATAAGTATCAATATGCCGAAAATAATTTTCAGTACTGTACCACCGGTTCCCGAAAACGCATCAATAATTAAAAATATCCCATAAAATGCTGCCCAGAATCCGATCATTATTGGAATTATCGAAACAGTAAGCGCAGGATGTGCAATTAAGATGAATCCGAGAAAGATATCCATAACTCCCCCAAAAACAATCCATCCCCAATTATCGAGTATACCTTTAGCAGCGATTCCCTGTACGATAATCGCAATACCTGCAATAATAAATCCAATGCCTATGTATAATACGTAAGCGAATAAAGAGTCTGCCGGACTCGTAAAGAGAAGTACTGCCAGCAATGTCATAATAACTCCTTTGATAAGGGTCAAGTACCAATTTTTTGAAATTTGTTTTTCCATGATTCGAAATTTTTAGTTAATTATTAAAAAAATTATTCACCGAGTGACTCAAAGTCGCCCGGTGAATAGAAATTATTATTATTTATCCCACTCTGGCAATTCAGATCCGGGAACATGAAGCATAGGGTCATCCCAGAATTGGGGAGTTTTCATACCATCAACCTGTGATCCGGCTCTTAAAAATTCACCAAAAGCAGTCATACCTTTTTGAGTATTTACTTTCACAATCTGATGATCATCACCTAAATTCTCTAAATTGGCCAGGTCTTCTTTATTATTTAAGCCCAGACTCATCATATACATGGCAACTTGTGATAGCGAAACGCTTACTTTATAACTTCCTCCTTCTTTGGCCCTTCGTAATAAAGCAGCTTTTACACCAATAGCACCCATATAGCCCGTTAGTATATCACAGACAACATTAACCTGCTGCGGAAGCAAAGGTTGATCCGGAGTTCCTTCAGCAGTGTACCACCCGACTACTCCTGCGGCATTTACATCAAAACCAGCCCAATGTGACCATGGCCCTTCGTGCGCCATCATTTTCACACTAACATAAATAATTCCGGGATTTTTTTCTGCAAACGCTTGTGCAGAATAGCCTTCACGATCAACTACTCCTGGCCTCAGGTTTTCAACAAACACATCGGCATCTTTTATCAGGTCATAAACTTTTTGTCTGTTTTGGGGTTTTCTTGCATCCAAATAGGCTTGTTTCATCCCAACATCGGCCTGGAAAAAGAAGTTTTCGTATTCAACCCAGTCTGGCATATTTAGATTTAAAGCCTCCGCTCCCTGTGCTGTAAGTGCTCTTTGAACACAAGGGCCAGCAACAGCATGTACCATGTTAAGCACTTTTAAACCCGACAATGGACGATCGCCATCAGGTAATGGAACAGGATCGCCATCAGCTATTTTTTCAATATGGATCAGTGGCATTTCCCATTGAATTTTACCTTGTTCAGTTGCGGCAAACTCTTCGGCTGTTCGAATCATATGCATGGGAATTTGTGCCACTTCAGCGGCAGCTTCCAATTCGGCAGCATCACGCCTAATTGTTGCTTGTCGCATTTGATCTTCAGATGGTCCGGAGTTCAATAAATTCAAGAATTTTCTTTCCTGAGATGGATAAATTGGGCAGATGGTCATAAAACGCCCATCCCGGGTAGGCAATACCGGATTCATTACACCTACTACATTAATATTAAACGTTTTACAAGTTCCGTTAATAAGTGTGTAAGGTGCTGCGTCCACTTGCCATGGGCTTTGCTCGACCCATGCTTTTCGCAGGTCAACATGAACATCCTGTCCTTCCCCGGTTCGTTCTTTCCAGATAGCGGCATCGGCTACTGCATTGGCTGCCAAAACGGCGGCGGTTGCCCCACCAACTTTTATTACTGTTTTACGCACGGGATCTTTCCCTGCAAAGGTTACTTTCCCTCCGCTGTCGCCAATTTCCATACCGACCTCTCTTAAAATGTTGTCAGTTACTTTTCTTAAGTCGTCGTGGTTTTCCACGGTTTGATTTTTAATCATTTTGCTAAATATTTAAATGAATAATTGTTATCTTAATATTGCTATTTAATATAGTCTGGTTCTACGAGTTTAATCAGCAACAAAATTACACCGGCAAAAGGTGTAGCACAACCCCCAAAAGGTGTATAAAAGGTGTAAATTTTGATCAATTAGAAATTAGTACTTCTAAAGTTAAGGTGGTTAAATGGAATTAGAATATATAACTTAACAAATGACCTAACACTAGGGTCAATGCGGTAAAGCTAATGCGGCGAATAATTGAATTATTTACATTATATATGCGGAGAATAATTTGTATGGAAAACTTAAGTCATCGAAATGGGCGAAAATAACAAAGTGTTCATCTGATTCGGCATTACGTGATATAAAAGACTTAATAAAAAAAGGAATATTGAAACAAGAGGAATCAGGAGGGCGAAGTACGAATTATAAATTGGTTGATTTTTAAACACAGGCTATGAGAAGATGTCTAAAATTCATCCTTCAGTTTTTATGTGTCTTTTTTGCCATCTCATCGTTATTTTTTCGACCCGTAACGTAGCAATTGAGAAAAATTTGCGCCTTGCATCTTGTTCATTATATTTGTTTCTTGAAAGAAAGTAATTAATTAATAGAAGCCCCCTTAATAACTAACTTTCATTTTTTAAATAGGCATCTAGCGGTACTAGAATGTTGCTTGCACTATTTAATTTTTCAGAAAGCGATTGAGCTTCCATAATCATCTCAGTTGATAAACCTCTAGTATTTGTGATATTTTGACTCGCGTTGTTTTGAGGCGATGGATCGTTGGTAGCTGAAACCAGTAACAGCGCCATTCCCAGTATTTTGTTCTGTTTTACCCCCTGACCTCTTACATATAACATGCCTAAATTACCAATGGCTAAGGCATCTCCATGTGAAGCTGCTTTTCTGTAAAATTCCCTCGCTTTTATATAATTAATTGGAGTTCCCTTACCGTTTTCGTACAATACTCCTAAATTAAATTCTGCATCGGAGTTCCCTTGTTCTGCCGCTTTAGCATACCAAACCACTGCCTTTGAAGCATCTTTAACTACACCAATCCCATGATCATACATTAAACCAATATTGTATTGCGAACCAGAGTGACCACTTTTAGCAGCTTCCATAAATTCTTTAAAGGCAAGCGGAAAGTTATTAGCTTGATATGCGGCTATACCAGCCTCGAAATTGGCATTTTCAGCCTCTTGGGCTTGTATTTGAGTAGCACTTATCAACGATAGTGCTATGTAAAAGCTCAATACAACTAGTTTTAGGTGACCTATTTTCACTTTTTTTTGATTTTTTGATTCGATTCTTTTAATACTTATCTCTAAATTTTTCATCCGCTTTCGTAAAACTTTCAATCACCGGAAAGGCTTTTGAATAGTCTTCATATATTTCAATTTGTTCTGTCAATATCAAGGACTTATAAAAAAATCAATAATTTTTTCGCATTACAGCAATAAATATTGGCTATATCATTTACTTGACTTTTGTTTTATGAACTCTATTCTTAAAAGTCAGATTTGCAAAGGCAATAATATTTGAATCATTATATAATCCATTGGCCTTAAAAAGGCCAATGGATTAATATATAAAATACTACTTCTTATCTAAACCCTGATCTTCTCTAAATTCATCAATCGTATAAGGCATGGGCTCAACGAATGACTGCATCGGTCTTGGCGGATATTTTTTATAGTTCTCTAAAAGCTTACCTATCTCCCCCTCGACAGCAAATACAACCCATGTTTTTTCCGTCCAGTTGGTCATAAGGAGATCATAGCGCTCTTGCGGGTCTTGGTACAAGTCAAATACTTGCGGGGCAGTCGCAACATATTTTACAGGACCTTTCCAGCCAAGGTTAGCATCAACTGCCAGACCACCTGTAGCCTGCCCATTGTCACCTCTCAAGTTCCATACAACTTTGAATTTACCATAGCGCATTGCACCGGGAAGCAACTCTTCTTCAGTAAAATACAACCAATGGTCACGCACTGATTTTTTCTCACCCTTTAAGAGTGGAAGCAGGTTCTCGCTATCAAAATATGTAGGTTTCCCTGCTCTATCTTTTGTAGGAAGGGTTACACCCGCTATTGCAGCAAATGTTGCCATAAAGTCCAATCCACCAGCAATTGCATGTGTTTCTGTTCCTGCAGGAATTGTTCCAGGCCACCAGGCAACAGTCGGTACACGAGTTCCACCTTCTCTAACTGTTCCTTTGGTTCCTCTAAATGGTGTATATCCACAGTCGGGATAAACATCTTGCCACGTACCATTATCAACTGTCCAAATAACCAGGGTGTTATCATCGATACCCAAGTCACGTAACTTTTGTAAAATCCGACCACTTCTGGTATCCATCTCAACTATACAGTCTCCATAAGGAGTTTTAACTGCTGATTTACCTTCAAATTCTGTATCAGGAATACCCGGCTGATGATTTTTTGACCAGTTAAGCGACATAAAGAATGGTTTGTCATCTTTAGCATGTTTATCAAGATATGTTATTGCTGCATCTTCAGCCAATTGATCAAGTTTATAAATATTGTCTGCAACATCTTTTCCTTCGATAATTGTTTTGGCTTGAGCGATGCTACCATCGGCATTGGCCTTACCTTCTAAAACACCCTTGGTTACTTTTTGAAAGTAAGCTAAAACTTCTGGAGACATTCCTTTATTATATTTATCCGAAGCATATGTATAAGCATTCAAATGATAAAGCGTAACACCATACATTTCGTCATAACCATGGTTTATTGGATAAGAAAAGGCTTCTTCACCCAAGTGCCATTTACCAACAAATACGGTATTGTAACCTCCTGTTTTTAATACTGACGCTATTGTCCATTCATCATGAGACATTCCACCTCCCTGACCTTGTCCAGACACTGTAGTCATACCACTACGGTTTGGGATACGACCCGTTTGGGCGGCTGCACGACCGGGAGTACAACTCGGTTGGCCATAAAACGACCAAAATTGTAAGCCTTCTTTTGCCATCCTGTCTAATTCTGGCGTTGCATGCCCCAATCCGTCACCACCACCATATACTCCCATGTCTCCCCATCCGGTATCATCCGACATCATTAAGATGATATTGGGTTTCTTGTTCTTTTTTTTCTGCGCGTTGGCAGTACTGGCAAACAGGAACATTCCTATAGCCAGTATTGTTAAAACTTTGAAAGTGGCAGATATGCCGCTTCCAGTTTTCATTTTTTTTAATTTTCTCATTTTTTTAATTTTTAATTAATAATTAATTTACTTCAACTGTTCCGTCTTCGGATATTTTATTTTTTTTTGTGATGTTTTTTATCCTTCCAGATAATTGCCTGCACCTTCATGGATTCAACATCAGCTGCCGTTATTTCGTCGCCGGCCATGTCTTGTGCATCCATCAGGTACATGATATTTGATTGGTCACTGTATAAAAACACCTTCCCTTTTTTTATCATGTGTTTCATCTCTCTTCTTAAGCGCTTTACTTGTTTGCCGCTTAAGCCTGCTTGCACATCATAAATATCTTTGTGTTTTTTATGCATAAAAATGATTTGCTCAACTTCTCCGTCCCCGTCACTAATAACCTGAATTGCTGACTGTTCCTTTCCTTTTTTATTGTATGAAACCACGGTTTGTTTTTCTTCCAACGGTATAGCTATTTCTGTAACCTCCACGGTATGCGTGGCTATATATTCCTGTTCTGCTAATGAAGCCGCCAATTCATCCATGGTGACAATTTCATATACTTCTTCTTCATAAGCTTCTTCTTCAGCTTCATCAATTGCCGCTTCCACATCTTCTTCTTTAGCTTCCTGCTGTTTAGCTGACTGAGTTTTGTTTGCAGCAGGTTTTGCCATCGAAGTGACCGGAATATCATTTATCTGATGTTCATCGATTAGCCATACGTCCTCTTCAACAACTACTACATCAATATCTTCTGATTCCTGATTGCTGCGAGAGGAGTTATTAGTTGGGTTACCACATCCTAAAACAAGGAAAATAAGGGCGATGAAAATCGCAATGCCAGATGCGGCAAAAGCGAATTTTTCTTTTAATTTTTTCATGTGTTTATTTTTTAGAAATAATCTTTCTTCCGGTGTGAACAGACGTGTTAACCCGTCTGTTCATGGACGTTTCATTTTATTAAATATTTAGTTAATTTCAACTGTTCCGTCTTCGGAGATTTTAATTTTATCGCCGGTTTTTACCGAGTTCAAAAAATCATCGCCCAAAAGGTCAATGGTGATAATCCGTTTGCCAAGCCAGTTGTCGCCCATGAGCAAACCACAGGCCGCTAAGGAATCAATATGATTAGCAAAAAGCATAGCGGCAGGCGCCAGATTTCTCTCCAGTATGATCATGAACAAGGTAGCAGCGCTACTTGAACCCACGGTTTGTGGAATACACAGCACTTTGTCTTTTAAGTCGTGCTTAAAAAGATCGGGGTTGTCGTGGTCCATGCAAACACCTGAATCGGATCCTGAGATCATTACATCCACGTAGGTGGCGCAGGTGTTAAAACCGTAATGTGATACTTCGGCTGAACCTTCAAATTTACCGGATAAGGCCGGACGTCCTTTAAATATTTTACTCATCTTTATATTTTTTTCTTGATTTATATTAAATTGATTTTCTTGATTTATACTATTGGAGGAATTTCCCCGTGAACGATCAAATGTGTAAGTGCATCGTCAAAGAAGAAGCGGGCAGTGGTGTAAACCCTGGTTTTATTCGAATTGGTAGCTACACGTTCAGCACCTGAAACTGGTGTTGAACACCACATCATCGGGCAGTTTTTAGGAATAACAACCCCGTAAGAATAGATTTTTTTTGCAATATCCGGGTTTCTTTTTTCAAAGTCCTCTTTCACTTTGTGAAAACCAAAAAAGTAAGTAGGCACCGCAACTTTGGTTTTTCCTGCTTTCTCCATGCCTTCGATAATGCGGTTTCCCCAATCTACCATTTGTGCATAACTCATATGCGGACATCCAAGAAATACACGTTCCGGCGTTCCTTCTTGTTCTTTCCATAAATTTGGGTAAGTAGCATAGATTCGTTTTAATTCGGCATCATCAATAATGTATGTTTGATAGCCTTCTTTTAAAATGTCGCGGCCATATTTTATAGCTTCGGGTGTAACGCCTTCCATGTGGTATAAACCAACTGCACCATTACTTGCCGTTGCTGCACCAAGATCCTTGAGGTAGCCGGTATTTTCTTCATTTACGCCACCCTTTAGGAATTTATCCATACCTGTAATGTAAGAGACATCTTCTGTAACTTTAATTCCAATGGCTGAACCTATCATTTCAGGGTGAGGCATTTTGTCGAGTCGAACATCTATATGCCAGGTTGCTTTTCTGCCCTCATCGGTTAACAAACCAAAAATAGGTGCTTTACCCAAAATACTGCATAGCATGTCGATACCCATAGAGTTTCTATTGGTACGTGCTCCTAAAGCTGAATTGGTAAAATTGATGGCTGATGATTCGGACCATGCCAACATATCACCGTATTTTGGTGTATTTCCCATTTGAGGCAAATAGCAAGCGCAGCTCCAGGCATCTTTAACCATTCCTAATTTAAGATTGATCTCTTCCAGCTCATCCATTCGATTGTAAATCTTCTTCGCTACTTCTGTTTCTTTCTCCGACATCGGCAGGTTATCGAAATCCATCGGTTTTGGGTCGGCAGTAAAGGGGGCATAGGTTTTTAGACCGGCATCAGCTAATTGCTTATAAATTTTAAGAAATGGCTCTACGCCATCACTACCCCAGCTCATCGCCATGTGTGGAGCAGCATCCAAATCAGTCAATGATTCAGCACCAAAAAGCTGACCATAGGCAACGACTGTTTTAATTGATTTTTGTAATAAATCACCTTTTTTACCATCAAAAATCTCCTGCTCTTCAGGAGTGAGTTTAAGTTCGGGAAGTGCCCCGGCTTTTGCATTTTTTTTAGTGTGCCCAGTATGGGTCGCGTGGATAAAATTGGGGTCTGTTCCAATTTGTCCGTTTAATTGATGTTGTTTCATACTTTTATTTATTTTGAAATTAGAATTAATTACTACTTGTATTTTTATTTATCGCGAGTCGTTTTATTAGTCATTGGTCATTGTCTATGTCTTATATCTTGACTCTTGGTTCTTGGCTCTTAATTCTTGACTCTTAGCTCTATTATTAATCATCTTCCACATCTGTGAGCATATTCACTGATATAACGGTCATATGCATGTCGTAAAGCAAGTTTAGGATGCTTGAGAGTGAAGCCTGATCGGCAATTCTTCCGACAAGAAATGAGTTTAGCTTTTTCCCGGCTTTCTTTTCAAAGGTTATTTGTAATCCAAGGCGTTCTGACCAACTGTCGTCAAGTTCACCCTCAACAACTATCCGGTAGATTGCAGGTCGTTTAAAATAGAACCCTTGATTTTTCTTTTTTTCATTCATAATTATGATGTATTAATAGGTACCTATATTTTTGATTTATTGGATATTGAGCTGGTTGATTTGTGTGATTTTTTACAAACTACCAACCTCTGTTTTTAATCAAAAGAACTCAGGGTTTTCCTGAACCTTTTGAAAAGTCTTTTTGGAGTCCAAATAATCTGCTACAAAAATAGACACGTAGAAGGGGTAGCACAACCCTAAAAAGATGTATAAAAGTGGTATTTTTGGGGGGGGATTGGAGAAAAGGAATAGAAATCTAATCCGACCCGCTAAATCGTCTTGGATTTAGTGGATCGGGGTTGAGGTGTGTTTTTTCGATCTGCTGGGTTCGAGGCAGAAATGGGGTATTTTCGATCCGCTAAGTTCGAGACAACTTAGCGGGTCGGGCAATTGGATATAACGAGTCAGGTACTGGTGTGCTTTTTCGATCCACTAAGTTCGAGACAACTTAGCGGGGCTTTATTTGGATTTTAAAATTCCTATTTCTTTGGCTCTGATAATAAGGCTTAACCTGTTGCGTACATTCATTTTCTGAAACATATTGGAGACGTGCTTTTTGATTGTTCCTTCCGAATTATAAAGTTTTGAAGCGATTTCCTGGTTTCTTAAGCCTTCTTCAATACAATGAAGAACATCCATTTCTTTTGATGTAAGCAGTGACAGGTTTTCTTTTTCGTGTTGTTTAAACTCTTGTATTTGCATTTCATCATCCAATATGGATTTTACTGTTTCCTGTTTCAAATGATCGAGAATTTCGTCAATAAACCCGGGTTTAACATTTTGTTCTTTCAGGTTTGTCAGTAAACTTTTGAGTTCTTCAGCCACTTCAACGAAAGGACGAATCCATTCACCATCGGCGGCCAACTCCAGTGCGTATTTTAGGGTCTCGCTTGCATCCTTTTCATTCTGCAATTTAAAATAAGCATGTGCCTGAAGTACTGCAACCTCAATAGTTCTTAATTTGTGAAAAAATGATTCTGAGTACTCCCGGTATTCTCTAAGTAATTCAAGTGCTTTATTAAGACTATCGGATGTAGCTATTGCGATAAGTACCCTACATTGAGTAATGGCAGGTATCTCCACCCAATATAACATAGAAGGATCAATGCCGGAATGTTTTTTTGAGTTGAGCCATTTTTCTGCAGCTTCTAAATTTCCTTGTTTCAGGTTTAATCTTGCCTTAGCGGAATCCAGAATTGAGGTTAATAAAGAATTGTCCAATTCCATTACAAAGTCAGTAGCACGCTTAATTACATCTGTCACATCTTGTTGCCTGTTCATCTCCTGCAAAGCAAGGGCTGTACATATGTAACCCTCAATTCCCATTGTGAGTGCAGTTTGAAAACGTTTTTTAATTAAAATATCAAATTTTCGAACAACACCCTCAAGATCATATCCCCACCAACAAATAATTGCCCGAAAATACAAGCCAAATCCTAATATATAGGGACTAATATTTGGAACCTTAAAAAAGCTATCCATACCTGTTCTTAATGCGGGCAGATTGGCGTCAATTATATAAACAAAGTTCGGACGCAATACCAGGCGCATAAGTTGAGGATGGTCATCGCGTGTATTTACATTTTTTAATTCTTCCTTCGCCATCTCAACTCCCATTTTCCCCTTCCCGGATGACTGTAACTCTACTATTCGCCATGCATTGATATCACCCCTCATGCAATAATACTTTTTTGGAATAAGCTGTAGCGCTTGTTCAGAATAATCTAAGGCTTTTTGTGTATCACAAATAGAATAATTAATCAGACTTTTTGCAAAAGCTAAATATCCTTGTTCGGTTTGAGCCAGATCGTCAGGGTATTTTTCTATCAATTCAATTAATGCCGGAACATCCTCTAACCTAAGGCTTTGAATAGTGATCCACATACGAGCAAGCAATAAACTTCCTGACTTAACAATTACCTTATCCGGCAGTAAATTCAACCATCCTTCAACTATGTACCAGAGATCTTTATCAATTGTGTCTTCCCAGTGATCGCTTATAATTTTTACTGCAGTGTCTGTATCCTTAGCCTTCATTGAAAGATCAATGGCTTCAGAGATGAAATCATTATTTTCGAACCACTTACTGGCTTTGCGGTATATTTCGTTGATCTGTTTTTTGGTTCTTAGTTTACGTGATTGGTTTTGTAACAAATCCTTGAACAGGTGATGGTAACGGAACCACTTTTGTTCGTTATCAAGCGGAATGATAAACAAATTGGATTTGATCAGCCATTGAATGAGTTCTTCTCCTTCAGTAATTTTCTGTTCTGTCTTGTTGGTTGCCAACATTATTTCTCCGATCAATTCAGCACAAAAACGGTCCAGCACCGAAGAGTCGATAAGTTGATCCTGGATGTGTTGGGGCTGCACCGACAACACTTCTGAAATCAGGTAGTCGGAGATGTAATGCATATCACCCTCTATAGCCTCTATCAAACGGTTGATATCTTCCTGGTCTTTGATGGCCAGCGAAGCCATCCGTAAGCCAATGATCCATCCTTCGGTTTTTTCCTGTAATTTTGTTATGGTTTGATCGCTTAAGTCGATTCCCAATAGTTTTTTGAACAAACTTGCTATTTCTTTGTCCGAAAAACGAAGGTTGGCCATCCTGATCTCTGTCATCCGGTTGTTTGCCCGCAATGCCCTCATGTCGAGAGGCGGGTCGCGGCGGGTAACGATAGTCAGGTGAATATTTGGTGGGGGAAAACGCAACCACTTGTCAAAAAGCCAGTGGACCTTTCTTTCACGTATACTGTGATAATCATCCAAAACCAGGATAAATTCCTGATCAATATCGCATAGCTCATTGATCAGCGAATTTGAGATCACTTCAAAAGGAGGAAGATTAGCTGCTGCCAGTAAATTACCGGTATTCTCAAGCGATCCAGGGAATAATTTTTCAATGGCTGCACAAAGGTATAACATAAACATCCGAAAGTCGTTGTGCTCCTCATCAAGCGAAAGCCAGGTGTGCAGAAAACGAGTTTGTTCAAGCCACTCGCTAACGGTTACACTTTTGCCATATCCGGCCCCTGCTGAAATAACCGACAATGGTCTTATAATATTTTTTTCAAGCTCTTCAATAATCTTTTCGCGTACAACATAATCATCCAATACAGGCGGGCGGTGTAATTTGGTTTGAAGGATATTGACATTGAATAAATCTCTCTCACTTATGGTTTTGCTTAAAGCTGTACGTGTTACGGCTGAGCTCAGGAACATTTCTCCTTTGTCAACCTTTTTTATTGCCATTAACAGTTCTTCCGGGGCTTCATCTTTTAGCAGGTACCCAACAGCACCGACATCAAGCATTTCTTTTACAAACTGCTCGCCTGAATGTATGGAAAGGGCAATTATTTTGACTTCTGAAGAAGTTTTTAGTATTTCTTTGGTGGCATCTATTCCTGAAAGATTTGGCATGTTGATATCCATAACAACAATATCAGGTTGTAGTGCCTTCACTTTATCAATAGCATCATTTCCATCAACTGCTTCACCAACAACCTCAAGGGTTTTGTCGGTTTCAACAATAGCCCGAACCCCGGCGCGGGTGAAGGGATGGTCGTCAACGAGTAATATTTTAGTTTTCATAGAAATGGGTTAATGGGTTAATGGTTCAATGATTTAATGATACAATGGTTTAATGCGATAATGATTTTTACTCTTTACTATATGTTGAATTTTTTGCTGTTGACATGATTTTGTTGATTTCAGTTGCTTCCAACAAATTTCTTGATTCTTTTTTTCATCTTTTCAATGAATATTTCCTTTTCTGTCATAGTCCTACTTTTTATTATAGCATTATCTCATTTCCTTATTCTATCATTACATGATTACCGCATTCCATCCTTCCACATTACGCTCTAAAAGGTATAACTAATTTAATTTTTGTGCCAAATCCCGGAGCAGATATAATTTTCATCGATCCACCTAAATCCGACATTCTTTCCTGAATACTGAAAAGTCCATAAGATTTGCTTTTTAACCTGAATAGTTTAGAGTTATAATCAAAGCCAACTCCGTCATCCTGAACTAAGATCTCCAACATATCTTTTTTTCTGTTCATTTCAATATTCAAGTGTGCAGCCCTGGCGTGTTTTGTTACATTTATCATTAATTCTCTGATGCTTCTGAATATTAAAAACCTTGTGTTTTCATCCAGATTATAGTTTTCTTTTTTACCGGAAATAGCAGTCTTGATGCCGTATTTTATTTCAATTTGCTCTTTCATCCAATCATGAATGGCTGCATACAGTCCAATCTCATGTAACTGAGGAGGGCTCAAATTGAAAATTGCCTCCCGTGTTGCTTGAGTGGCCAGTAATAAAGCTTTTGATATGTTTTTAATCTTTTTGCTGACCTCAAGTTTATCCATCTCATCGTTTATCGTGGACAACTGCATCCTGGAAGAAGCCAATAGCTGACCCACATGATCGTGTAGATCGTTGGCAATCTGTTTACGTGTTTTTTCCTCGGCCAGGGTAAGATCAAGGGCAAGATCCTTAAGGCGTTTTTGGTATTCCATGATTTGTAATTCTGCATGCTTTTGTTCAGTGATGTTTATTGCTAAACCCAATAAGCCAATTATTTCACCATTTTGATTTAAATGGGGAGTGTACCAGCTTTTGAACCAGTTATCGCCAACTTCATGTTCCATGATTACGGTTTGGCCACTAAATGCCTGTCTCATTTTGTCCAGCATTTCTGGGAAGTCTTTATACAGTTCATAAATAGACTTCCCCACTACATCTCCACCTTTTAACCCTAATTTTTCAAGCCCTTTTCCTTCAGACAAAAGAAATGTTCCATCTTTATCTATCATATAAACTATTTCTTCGGTATTGGTAACGAGTGTTTTAAATTTATGTTCACTGTCCTTCAACTCCTTCTCCATCAGCTTTCTCCGACTGATGTCACTTAGTGCAGTTACCCGAACATCCCTTCCTTTAAAATGCATCATCCTTGCTTTTATCTCTGCCGGAAAGGTTGATCCGTCTTTTCTTAAAGCGGTTGTTTCGTATGGTTGTGCATCATAACCGGATAACATTTTATTCATCACCATCTCACGGTCTTCCGGTACTATCCATTCTATACCTTTCCTGCCAACAGCTTCCGATAAAGTGTAACCAAACATTTTTTCTGCCAGTGCGTTTTGTTCAATACAAACTCCTTTTTCAGAAATGAAGATAGCTTCAAAGGAAGCATCAGACAATGATTGGTAGCGTACCTTACTTTCCCTTAATGCTGCTTCTGTTCTTTTTTGTTCAGTAACATCCCTGAAGACACTCTCAATTCCCAATGGATTACCATCATCATCATAATACAATTTGGCATTAGAAGAGATGGTTATTATGCTGCCATCTTTTTTAAAGATATCATACTCAAAATTTTGGATACCTCCACTATTCATTAGTTTTTGTTCAATTAATTCACGGTCCTTAGGGTTAACGAAAACATCAGTAAATTTTCTACCTATTAGTTTTTCAACTTTATAACCTGTAACGTCAAATAGTGATGGGCTCAGTAAAACACCTCTTCCGTCATTGTCTGCACGCGTAAAAACATCTGTCATTGAATTGAATACGCCCCTGAATTTTTCTTCGCTTTCTTTTAAATTATTCTCTACTTTCTTTTGTTCGGTAACATCCCTGAATACACTTTCAATATAGATTGGATTACCCTCTGTATCAAAAATGAATCTTATATTGGAAGATCCGGTTATTATGCTTCCGTCTTTTTTAGTGAGCTTAACTTCATAATTCTGCAGGCTTCCTTTTTCTTTTAGTTTTTGAACCAATTCATCCCGGTCTGTTGGATTGGTATAAAACGTAGATAGGTTTTTACCCATGACCTCCTCAACGGTATAACCAAGTACGTTGAAAATGGAAGGACTAATTAAAATACAATTGCCTTCTTTGTCAGCACGCAGGAATATGTCGGTAATTGAATCGAAAACACCCCTGTATTTTTCTTCGCTTTTTTGTAAAAGCTTATGACGTTTTAGTAAAGAGCGGGTTCTAAGATGAACTATTAAAATAATCAACAAAATAAAAAGCAAGCCATAAATAGTTCTTGCCCACCATGTATGCCACCAGGGGGGTAATATGGTAAAGTTGTATTCAAGGGGTTTGCTCCAAACACCGCTTTTCCCAATAGCCCTGGCCGTAAAAGTATAGTCTCCATGGGATAATGAAGTATACTCTATATCATTAATGCTGGTTAGTGCACTCCATTCTTGATCCAGACCTATCAATCGAGTTTGATAGAGTATATCATTTGGAGCATCCCAATCCGTTCCTGTAAATTGAAACTTAATTCTTGCTAATTCATAGGGTAGCGTCAAATTAGTTGGCACATTAAAATATGGTAGAAGTCCTGTGAACTGCACCTTGGAATAAAGACTACTTTTAAGGTTCTTGTGTGCACCTATAGAATCCTCATCTGAATTTCCTTCAGGCAACCTGTAATCAATAAAAGTATTTGCTACCTCAATATTGACCAAAGTTAGTTTAGGGGGGGTGAGGGTTTTTCCAAAAGGGTGTTGGGTCATTACCGTTAGTCCTTCCTTATTGCCCCACCAAATTTTCCCATTTTGGTCATTAGCTACTGAAGCCGAATAAAAAGCAAGTCCCAATAGGCCATTTAACCTGCCAAATGATTTAAATAAAAAAGCAGAATCAACAAGGTATTCATCATTTTGATTCTGATTTATATAGTAAAGTCCTTTACTGGTTCCCAACCATATTCCCCCGAATTCATCTCCGGTAATGGACCGGATATCGCTGTCCGAAAGCCCATTACGCTCATCATAGTGGGTAGTTCTTATACCATCATATTTGAAAACGCCTTCACCTTTGGTACCAAACCAAACATTTTCTTCATCATCCTCATATATTGAAAGTACCAAAGCCTCACTGGTATTAATAATTGAAGAATAATCGTAAAATTTACCACTTGTATATAATGCGATTCCTTCATCTGTGCCAAACCACACATTGTCTTTGGAGTCAACAAAAGAAGAATATACCATATTAATAAGGTGGGAAGGTTCATCATTTTGATAGGATCGGATGTTGTAATGAATAAATTCTGATCCATCGAACCGGTAGATTCCACTTGAATGTGTTCCAATCCATATATCTCCGTTTGCTTGTTCGGAGATAGAAGTCACAGTTGTATGAGTGCTGGAGCCCTTATCAATTCTATATGCACGCACTTCCTCTCCATCAAAACAATACAGTTCCTTTCCCCAATCACCTACCCATAGTTGTTTTTTTGAATCTTCCATAATCTCTGTAATTCGAAATGCCTCTCCTTGGATTATATCGTAATAATATAGATCACTCCCATCATATTTATAAAGTCCACTTTTTTTCAAACCACCTACACCTATCCAAATATTTCCTGCTGAATCATTTGAAATCGACTCCACATATTTAAGATTCGGATCACCCGTGTAATTGATAAAATTCTCTCTCATGATGATATTAATGCCCGATTCCCAACTGTGAACCCAGATGTTTCCATCGGTGTCTTCAGTCATATCCATCGTTGATTTGAAAGTCATTCCTTCACGTTCAGTAATTTCAGTAAAGTAAGTTCCATCGTAAGAGACAACCCCATCCGATGTAGAAATCCATATGAGATTATGACTATCACTAAACACCCTTAATATTCGTTTATCTCCCAAAAAAGCAAGATTCTCAAATATACTAATGGAATCAGTGCTCATTTTACATAAATACTGAGTGGATTCGGGTGATGCAACATTGTTGAAAAACCATAATTGTCCAGACGTATCCAATGAAAAGAAACGAATATAGCCCATAGGAAGACCATGTTCTTCTGTAAAATGCTGGAGATAGGTTCCATCTAACCTATACAATCCCTTACGTCCACTCAGCCAATAAATATTATCTTTATCTACAATTGTATTCCATAGGGATAAGCTTTTTAGACCAACGGTAAAACCCACTCCGTTATAACGAATCAGACCTTCTCTTGTAGTAAAAACAATTTTCCCCTCTTCATCCTCTGTCATTTCAGCATCAATATTTGACGATATTCTAAAGTATGTAAATGTATCTCCATCATATTTTATAGCTGGAAAATCCTCATCTTGATCCCAAAACCATAGATTTCCTTTACTATCTTCAATTATTTTTG
>JASFZK010000247.1:0-3875 GCA_045267845.1 Bacteroidota bacterium
TGTTCACCTGATAATATGTTCAATTATGAATTTTACATGGGGGATATTTCGGTACAGAATGGGTCATCAAATTCATGGTACTATGGCGATTTGGGTTTAGTATCTGATACCATTATTGTAATTGCTACCACTGAGTTGGGTTGTAATGATGAAGGCAAAGTTTTTGTTGAAATGAAGGATCCTCCAAATGCTTTTACACCCAACGGCGATGGAGTAAATGATTTGTTTCTTGAAGGATATGATATAATTGTTTTTAGTAGCTGGGGTGGAGAAATATTTAGTGGCAACACCGGCTGGGATGGTATGTATAATGGAACTATGGTTGTACCTGGTACTTATTATTACATACATCATCTTTACAATGTTGATGGCTCAATAATTAAAACCATAAAAGGATCCGTCACGCTCATTATTGAATAGTTATGAAAAAGTTTGTGTTAACATATTTAATTTTAGTGTTTATCGTTTTGAGTACACTTGCTCAGGAGAAAGCACTTGTTAATGCTGATAAAATGTATGATAATCGTGACTATGTTGGAGCAATCAACCTATATAAAAAGGCATTGCGTAAAACCGTAGATTTTACAGAGCAACAGCAAATTGCGCATCGTATAGCAATGTCTTATTTCAATATGAATGACTATATTAATGCTTCCGATTGGTTTGAAGATGCAATAGGTGATCACTCAAATAATATCGAATCATATTTTACTTATGCACAAGCATTAGTTGTACAGATGAAATATTTGGAGGCCAAAAATATTCTTGAGCGAGCAAGCAAGCAATATCCTGTAAATAAAGAAATTGACACAAGGATTGCAGCCATCAATTTGATATGGAATAGCATGGCCGGAGATACTCTTGATATTGTAACTTTAGTTCCTATTATTAACAGTGAGTATAGCGATTATAGCATCGGAACCTGGAATGGTGGTATCGTTTTTTCATCAACACGAAAAGAAAAAGTGAATCAACGTACGGATGGTAGAACAGGATATGGTTTCTCTGATTTGTATTATACCAAATTTGATAATTTGAAACAAAAGTGGTCGGTGCCAGATGTAATGTCAAATAAATTAAATACTTTATTTAATGATGGTGCATTTACATTTGATTCGATAAATAATATAGCCTTCTGGACTACGTGTTCCGAAAAGCCTGGCAGTTGTTTGATATATACATCTGAATACATACCCAGTACGCAAAAATGGACAAAACCAACCAAGGTTTCATTTATGAATCCAAAATTCAGTTATGGTCATCCCAATATTTCCGAAGATGGTAGTACGTTGTATTTTACGTCAAATATACCTGGTGGGTATGGCAAAAATGATATATGGAAGATTAAAAAGAAAACAGATGGTATATGGGGAATACCAGTTAATCTTGGTGAAAATATAAATACAGCGAAAAATGATATGTTTCCATCGGTTTATGGTGATACATTATTGTTTTATTCAACTGATGGCTTAAACACTTTTGGAGGATTAGATATTTATTTCAGTATAAAACGAGGTTTAACCTTCTTAACTCCAGTTAATTTAGGACTTCCTGTAAATAGTGCTGCTGATGACTTTAGCCTATTAATAAGTAACTTTGGTGATGGGGGATATTTTTGCTCAAATCGAAATATCAACACAAGTGACGATATTTATCACTTCAAGGGTTTTCCAATAAAGATTGTTGTTGTGGGAAATGTTTTTCATGAAATAGATTCATCACCCATTAAAAATGCTCTTCTTATTGCCACAAATGAGGACGGTAAATCGGATACGATATTTACCAACGAAGAAGGTAAATACACAATTAAATTAGATGCATATCGAAAGTATCGTATTTCTGTTTTTAAGAAAGGATATTTCAAGGAAGAAAAAATAATTAGCACTTCAAATAATCAATTGATATTTGCCAGTGTTCCACAATTAAAGGTTGATTATTATTTGTCTAAAAAATCATACCCTTGTGGTATTAAAGGTGTTGTGTCCAATAAGGAAAGTTATGAACCCATGCCTGGCGTTAAAGTTGAAATAAGTAACAACCTTGGCTATTCAACATATTTGCATACTGAAACCAATGGGGAGTATATTTTCGAAGGATTAAAACCAAATACAATCTATACCATTAAAACAGGTAAAAATGGATACTTTACTGAATCTCGGGTATGTACATTACCAAAAGTACAGGGAGCAACAGTTTTTTCAAAATCCAATGGCTATGATATGGATTTCCAATTACTTCAAATTCAAACTAAAGAAGAAGTTACCCTTAACAATATTTATTACGATTATAATAAAGCAACCTTACGTCAAACATCTAAAATTGAATTGAATAAACTTGCGTCTATGATAATAGAAACGCCTAATGTTATAATTCAAATTAATGCACATACCGATTCAAGAGGTAGAAAAGAGTATAATTTAAAACTATCTGCCGACAGAGCTAATTCTGTTGTTAATTACTTGATATCGAAGGGTGTTGATAGAAATAGGCTAATTGCAAAAGGATACGGTGAAAGAATGCTTCTTATAAAAAATGCAACCAGTGAAGATGAGCATCAGGCCAATAGAAGAACAACATTTAAAGTAGTTGATGATAGCAGTAAACTTGACACCGGTGCTAATGATATTGAAACAACTTTGGTTTACCGTATTCAAATAATGTCAACAGGCAAAATCAAAAACTTGAATACTGATTTTATAGATATAAAACATAATATTGTAAATGTTGATATTTTTCAAATTGATGCTGGTAGTATCTATAAATATGAGGTAGGAAATAGATTTACATTTAGTGATGCAACAGCCCTTAAAGAGTCCCTACGTAGTTTGGGATACTCAGATTGTTTTGTTGTGAGCTATCATAAGAATGAAAAAATTCCTGTTTCGCAAGCCAGAAAAATGGAAGGAGGGGAGCTGTTTGATTAAATTTAAGTACATATTAAGTTTAATAATACTAATACTGACATCTCAGGTTTTTTCACAATCTGATCTATTATTTGATAATTATAATATAAATACAATAGCTCATAATCCGGCAGCAATCGAAAATAATGGTACAGTAAATGCATATCTAGGTATTCATCAGCAATGGATTGGGTTTGATGATGCTCCAAATATGCAATGGGGGTATGTTTCAAATTTTCACGACAAATTGAATATGGGTATATCGCTAGGTGTTATTAACCAGTCAGTTGGTGCTACTATAACACAAAATATAAAGGTGGGATATGCATATCATATTTACTTTAAAGGTGGGCACACTGTTTCTCTTGGGTTAGGTGCAGGCATTTATTTTAGGCGTTTTGATTTCTCAAAATTAAAGTTTGATGAAGATGAATCAGAAATTCCCTTATCTGCACAAACTGAATTGAAACCAGATTTTGATTTTGGCATAGAATACATGTACAAAGATATTACATTGGGTTTTGCATCTAATCACATTACCATATTCAACAAAAATGCAACGATATTTAAATTACCTATTCAAAATCATTTTTATGCTGAATACTCCGTAGACATTAAATCTGGTATTTTATTTATTCCTAGGTTAGATTTTTTTAATAGCGGAACGATTACTTCACTTGGTGTTTCAGGTGATTTCTTCTTATATGATTCGTTTAACGTTGGATTGTCGTATCGATACAATACATCTTTTATTATTAGAGCCGGGATTAAAATAAATTCAATGTTCCAGTTACAGTATTCATATAATATTGGCTCGGGTAGTTTTGCCACTTATAACTCAGGCGTACACGAGGTAATTTTAGGATTACGTATCAAGAAACGAAACTTATCCTATAACTCACCTAGGTTTATTGATTAATATTGATTATATTTGTGGGCAACATATAAACCACCTGCTATGTCTGAAAATAT
>JASFZK010000248.1:0-11797 GCA_045267845.1 Bacteroidota bacterium
TTATTTCCCTCAGCTTAGATAAGCTTTGAAGGATATCAAATTACTTCTCCCCAACAAAAGGAATCTCCTCATAAATGGATACTCTAACAGCAGCCAGTATAAAAGTTTCAATTTGATAAAATTGAGTAGCAATTATTGGTGTTGTAGATTTTTTAACCTTATGGTAATAAGTTGTGATTAATTTCTCTCTTTTTGCTCTTGAATTCATGATTTTTTTCATCCACTCATCAGCTTGTTCATTGGTCATCCCATCCCATTCTTCGGCATATTGTTCTAACAAACCAATACTTACTTTTCCTAATTCCATACGCTCTTCTTCATACTCTTCGTACAAATCGATAAAAGTTTCTCTATATTCTTCACCTGGATTAACGTAAGCTGCAACCATTTGTAATTTTTCAAGTCCAAAGATAGCTTGTGCTAAATCAATCTCACTTTTTGTTTGTGAAAATGCACTTATCGTAAAAAGTGCAACTAATGCTGTAATAAATAATTTTTTCATTTTAATAATTTTTATTTGTTAATAATATGTTTGATAAAATTTAATTTTTAATCTCCAAGTTTTATAATTAAGCCTCCGTTAAAATCGCCTTGCAGAGGTGCAACATAAGAGTTCATACTTAAACCTGAGCCTCCCGATCCTGCATAGAAGCCTACACCGGCAAAACTCATTGGCATCATCAAGCGCCCACGCAACATAATACCTATACGATCAGAAACCATCATTTTAACACCGAGCCCAAGAGTTATCGAAAAACGCCATGCATCATCATTTAAATCAGGTGAGCTAAACCATGTAGCACCCAAAGAAAAAGATCCAAACGGGCTTACCTTTGTATTTGCTGAATAGAATTTACTGATACCACCTACCTGAAAATAATTTGTCGAAAGATTATCAATATCCTGATCAGGGTATAACGGGTATCCCGAATAAGATCTAAAAGTTGCCCTGCTATCCATTCGTGTATAATTAATTTCCACATCAACCAATGTTTGAACCGGAATAAGAACAGAAAGCCCATAGTTCATCCCATCTTTAACGTCCAGCTTACCTTGTGTGTATTTAATGCTACCCCCAAACATATACCCGGCAAAAGGCACAATTTCAATTCCTTGAGAAAATAATAAGGTTGGGAATAACGCTACTAGAATTAGTAATTTAATTTTTTTCATAATATTTAATTTTAATGCTAAAATAGTAATTTTGAATTAATCTAAATAATATTCGTAATAATTTTATTTTAATTGAATTCCATTACACTTATCCCACCGTTACCATACGATTCGTCCATACTGCCATCCATATTGATTTTGCATAAAACAGTTTTGTAAAATTCATCATAATAATAACCCAACGATACGATCTTGCTGTTCTCAATATTTGACTCGTCTGGATAAAAAAAGACTTTAATCGCACCGTCGTCGTTTACTTTAATATCCAATTTACCATCAGTGGCAAAATCCAGGTCAAATATTTCGGATTGGGAAAAAAGAGACCCGGTAAACAATGTCAAGTATAGGATCATTACTGTTAATCTGTTAAAAGGTTTTTTCATAATAATTTGTTTCAAATTTATAATTATGGACTTTGACGAGGCTATTGTTTAATGAGTTTTTGTATTTCAATTTTATTATCTGAGTATAGTTTCAAGAAATAAACCCCATTTGAAAGCCAGGACACATCAATTGTTGCTTTATGCAAATTTGAATTTTTAGAATATACTGTTTGCCCTGCCAAATCAACTATTTCAATTTGGTTATAATTCCAATTCCCATGTGATATAATATTCAATTGATCGTTAACGGGGTTTGGGTAAATTAAAACCTGGGTATTTTGTTGGCTCCAATCAGGATTTCCAGTTTCCAAATCACCATGAAAGCGGGCAATAAGAATTTCCTTATACTCTGAACTTACCATATTATTTCCCACACAAACTATTTTTTCATCAGCTTGTACTGCTATTGCACGGGTTTCTTCTACATCAGAGCCTAAATTTATTATAGTAGCAATTCCATTATCACCAAATGTCTCATCTAACTGTCCATCAACAGTAAGCCTTGCCAACAAGTTATCGGTAATATATGTAGTTGTCGGAGAAAGGAATCCACCTAATAATGGTTTTCCATCAGCCTGAACAGTCACAGCATATAACCAGCTCCCAAGATAATCTGGCTGCGTTGGTAATATAAAAGCACCTGCTGTGCCAAAAGTATTGTCTATTGACCCATCGGAATTAAGCCTGCAAACCATGGCAACCTGATCTAGTGTATTTCCAGCAATCAATATTTTTCCGTCGAGTTGGATTTCGTGATCAAATATCCAACCATTATGATCAACAAGTAATGCCTTTCCATCAATACCGAAGGTTGGATCAAAAGTTCCATCTGTGTTCAAGCGTACTACTGCCGGTGTATCATCGCTGTAACCTGAAGCTAATATCTTACCATCAGGCAAAACATCAATGTCGTAGCAAAAATTTGCTGTATTTTCCACAAAATCACAAATTACAATACCATTATTTCCAAATGTATTGTCGAGACTACCATCAGCATTATGGCGAACAAAACCTATATTTTCAAACACCTTGCCTGCTACCAAAACCTTTCCATCATCCTGTACCCCAATTCCATATCCCAAATTAAAAGTTGTAGGATCAGGGTCAGTAATTACATAACCTGTACCCCCAAAAGAATCATCCAAAGATCCGTCTGTCAGGTTACATTTAACAGCTAAGAAATTATAATGATTTGAATTAATATCAAAGATCCCTCCTCCGATGTAAATAGATTCATCTACTATCTTCATATGTTCTCCCCAAACATCACCATTAGGTACTGATATCATAGAAAAACCATCCATACCAAATGTATTATCCAATGTACCATCTGTATTGTGACGCATTAAAATAATATCAGACATATAACCATTTGTCAATTTATTCGCTAAGGTTAATATTTTTCCATCATTTAATATGTGAATATCTGTGCTTTGCTCAGCACCTGTAACACTTTGAAGGGTTATCCCTTCATCTCCAAAGGTATAGTCTAAGGTTCCGGATTGTCCCTGTGCCAAGAGGGAGATGAAAATTGCGACCGCTGTTAAAATACATGTAATTGCTTTCATAAAATAAATTTTTTAGTTTATATTTGATATATTAATATTTAATATGACAAATACATTTCAGAAAGGTTGCCTGTAATTTTCAATTTTATTTTTTATACAGATATAGATAGTTTTCGGCATACTAATTCAATATATTAATTTGATTTTTTTCACATTTTAATTAATCGTTACATAATATAATTACTTCCAAAAAACAATTTTAATTAGCCGTCTTCATTTTTTCTTTCATGGCCTTTGTGGGAAGCATAAATACAATTTGGAATCTTGTTTGCCAGTCACCAACTCCATCTGGTTTTACGGCATTATAATATACATGTGCATTTAAGTTAACAGGTAACTTGCCCCCTAACTTGACTATTTTACCAGCACCAATACCAAAAGGCACAACCCATCTTTGATCTATATCAGCATTCCAGTTGGCTGTAATAATTGGTGCAGAAACTAAATACCATTTGGGGAAATTGTAATTGACAAAATAGTTAAGGAAGAATTTATTTTCTTCTTTATCTCCAAATGTCCTGATGTTATTTACAACGGCTCCAATAACAAAATCACCTGGCATTGTAAGCACAACGAGCGAAGGTCCAACACCAAATTCTCCACTACCAAATATACAGTCGGTTGCTGTTGGTATTTGAAATACAGGTCCCAAACCCCAAATAATTTTACTTGGTTTTGAAGGTGAAAGCCACGCAGTATAAACTATGTCGCCCACACCAGTAGTGCTATTATCCTCAGTAAATGATGGCTGAGTAATTATTGGCATTACAATCCGGTTAATCATATTTATTTTACTTCCTATTGGAATGGGTATTACAGGCTGAACATTAAGTATGTTTTGAGTACGCTCATAAGGACCAACTCCAAAAACTGTATTGTTTTGAAGTGGAAAACTGTACATATTAGCAACCGGATTTTGTGCTGCTTTTGCTAAATCCTCTTCGGATTGTGCAAAACCTACTGTTGTAAAAAACAGTAATGCAAATACTGTTAAAGTACTCTTTGTTAAATTTTTCATTTTCTTTAGTTTATTTAAATTATTCGGTAAATTCTAAAGTAGATGTATAAAAAAGCTCCTCGATTGTTAGTTTTTTACTACTCAAACCTTGCTCATACGAATAGCGAAATAATGTTTCCAAAGCTTTACGATTGGGGTCAATTCCATAAGGCCAGAAGTTTTCTCCCATTAAATTACGTGTCGCTTCAAACTCTTGACCATACCAAGGTAAACTATCAAATACCCAACCGAGTTTTTTCATGTACTTATAATCCATTGTTTTGGATTCTGAATATGCATTAAAAATAGCTTCTGCCAACCAAGGATTTTCATCTAACAAACTTTTTCTAACAGCCACTGCATGCATTATTGGAAAAATTCCAGTCTTTTTATAATAGGCTTGTTCTATTCTTTTTGAATCAGGAAAAAGTCTTTCTACCAATGGGTTTCCATCAATATAGGCTTTAGGTTCAGCTGCATGAAATAGAGCATCTACTTCACCCGATACTAACAAATCAGACTCATCCATGCCAGCTTTCCCCATAGTAATCTTAACACCATCAGGATTAAATTGCTCCTGCTTCGATATTTTTCCAGCAGCATCAGCCGATGAGTCTTTATTGGATATTACCCATTCAACATCTGTTGGTTTAACATCATATTCATCTTCAAAAATACCCCTAAGCCAAGTTAAAGAAGTTGACGAATAACCTGCTGTGCCAATCTTTTTACCAATTAAATCTTCGGGCTTATTAATACCTCTATCATTTCTAATAAATACACTTTTATGCCTAAAAATACGTACAGGAAAAACTGGAAGTAATGAATAATCCCTAAAAGTATCATTGGCATAAGCCAACATATAAGGGTGCAGACCTATTTCGGTAATATCATAAGGCTGGTCTCCGCTGAACGTGCTAGAGTTCATATCCCCAACAGCTGCTTGTACAAATTTAATATCGCAATCTTTAATTTTAACTTTCCCATTTGCCAAAGCACGTAATCTGTTTACTTTATATCCTGCAACAGTGAGTTGTAAATTCTTAGAGTTAGATATTTGTTGCTCTTTTTCGGAAAAAACCGAGCTATTTGCTATACCGCTCAGACTCAACACACCTAACGAACCGACTGTTAATGCAGATTTTTTTATAAAATCACGTCTTGTGAAATCTTCCGGTGTCTTATTATGTTCTTTTATTTTAGGCATATAAACTCTTTTCTGTTTAATAATGAAAATTATTTTTTTCATTATATAGTTATTCCTACATTCAAATTTTCAATCACTTAATATTAGCACACTGTAGAAGCTTTACAGTGTGCTATCCATAATAAGTACTTATACTATTGGCTACTTATCAATCCCCCAGTTTACTTCAAAGTTTTCCCATTTCCTTGACTTCTCCATAACCTTCTCAACATCAAAAGGAACTTCATCCTTATTAAAACGAGGTTTTGAGGCTTTTATAGTTTCCGGACGGGCATTTTCTATGCCTACGAACGGAAGTCCTCTAGCTTCTTCAGTGTCTGGATATTTTTCTTTCCAAACTTCATGTCGGGCTCTCATAGATGAAAACATACCCTTAGTAGGAAACATAGGTAGCATTTTAGGTTGAACTTCTCTTGGATCGTTGTATAAATCAAAAAATGCAGCCCCACTCAGTCCTGGCAGTTCGCCTAGCCAATGTCTTTTAAAATGTCCTTTTACAGTTGCGGCATATAACGAACCAGTATAAATGTGTACATAGTCTCTTCTGCTGTACGAATCACCATTTAGCAATAAAGAAGTTTGATCAATTCCATCAATAATACGATCGGTAGGTATATATTTTGTTGCTCCTGCAATATTTGCAAAAGTTGTAAAGAGATCTGTTTCGTGAATTATATCTCCAACTTTTTGCCCAGGTTCAATTACACCAGGCCACCAAGCCATAGCTGCCACTCTAACACCTCCTTCTAAGAAATCACCTTTTCCACCTCTATAAAGTGTTTCAACAAATCCCGGAGGGCCATTATGAGTCATCGGTCCATTGTCTGCCATAAGAATAACAAGGGTGTTTTCGGCAATACCCAGTTCTTCTAGTTTTTCAATCAATTCACCAACAAAAAGGTCGACATTAGCTAATACTTCCGGAAGTATTCCGCCTGATATTGTTAGTTTCTTTCCCGGTTTTGGCACAAATGATCCACTTGGCCACATAGCCACATAAAATGGGGTTTTAGATTTGGCATTTTTCTCTATAAACGCTAATGACCTTATTTCTTCTTGTTTTGCAGAATTATACCAGTTATCCAAACTAGTAGGAGGCAAGTACTCTTTTACGGAACCATCTTTAACTCCTTCTAACCACCAAACTAATCCATCCGGGCGCCATTCTTTATCTAAATCGTAGCGATCATTGGGAAATAATTGTGGATTCATTGTGGTAGCGGAAATTACTCCAGCATGTTCAAATTGCGGAAGGTACATCATTGGGACCTGATTGTATGGAGTCCAAAAAGCTTCATCAAAACCTTGTTTGTTTGCATAACTCTCTTCCACATCACCAAGATGCCATTTTCCAAAGAATCCTGTAGCGTAGCCGGCCTGCGTCAATACCTCAGCCATCGTTACTTCACTCTCCGCTAGTCCGCCATATTCATAAGGAAAACCAACATTATACATTCCATTACGTACAGCATGTCGCCCTGTCATTACCGCTGCTCTACTTGGAGTGCATGAAGGTTCGGTGTACATACGCATAAAGTTGATACCTTCATCTGCAACCTTGTTAAGGTTTGGAGTTTCAAAGCCCCGTAAAGCCTGAATTTCTGGTATACCAACTTCCCCTACCGGGGTGTCGTCCCACATTACATGAATAATGTTAGGTGGTGCATTATACTTTTTACGCAATGCAGCGAGCTTTTTATCCAACTCTTTATCTTCTTTTGCCCATTTTTCGCCATGTTGTGCTTTTAACACATAATACTCTGCATCTTGGATAATTTCCTGTGCATTTACTGCAACAGTACAAAAAAGTACTGCCAGAATAATTAATTTAATACTTTTTTTAAACATTATTTCTAGTTTTAATTAATACTAATTTTAAATTTTTCAAAGTGCATCGCAAAAACGATACTTAAATTGCATATATGTTTGCTGATTTACCTAAAACTAAACTCTTCATAATGAATATCCCGAATTGAAACTCCTTTTTGCAATAGTTGTTCTATGTAACTTTCGCGCATCACCTCAGGTCCGCAAATAAAAATGGAATGCTCAGCTAAATCCACACTCTTATAAAGTTTGTCGACAGTAAAATAGCCATCGGTACTCGAGTCGTTCAGGATATAATTTATATTGTCATTCTGTTTTGTTTCGGATACAATTTCATCCTGATAATTTGCCTCTCCTTTGGTTTTTACACTCCAAACCATCGTTACGTCATAACTACTATCAACTTCTTTTAAGAAAGACAGAAATGGTGTTATACCAATTCCCCCTGCCAACCAAAGTTGCTTTTTGTATGTTGCCTTTTTAAAGTTAAATTCACCGTAAGGACCACGTACCTTAGCTTTTGTACCCTCAGTTAAAATAGTTTGTAAATTAGCGGTATAATCACCAAGTGCTTTAATAGTGAAACGGAGTTTATTATCTGATGAATTATTGCTAATGGTAAATGGATGTGCTTCTTTCTTGGACATCCCTTCAAAAGATACAAATGCAAATTGTCCTGCTTTAAAATCTAATGTCTTATTCTTTGGTACTAAAGTTATCTCGGAAATATCATCATCAAACCGTTTAATTGTTTCGATGGTATAATTGAGCATTTTGTTAGTTAATCCGTAGAAGAATATTTTGTAAAACCAGGCAAAAATTCCAAGAAAAGCAAGTCCGAAAACATAAGTTCTTACGATTGGCAGTTCGTTAGTTAATGATGGTACATTAAGGGCATGAGCAATACCAACAATATAAAATACTCCCATTAACTTGTGGAAATTTAACCAACTGTTGTATTTAATAATTCTTTTAAAATATGGTACTGCTGATAATATAATTCCAATGAATATTAATACCAAAGCATAAAACCCCAATGGTTTGCCAATTGTAAACACCTCATCTCTTGGCACTACAACAAAATGAAGAATCAATAATACAAAGGCAATCATTCCTGATCGGCGATGTATCATATACATCTTATCAAGGCCGCCAAACATACGTTCGATCCATTTGGCTCGTGTTGCCATTAAAAAATTAACTGCAAAAACAGTTACCGCCCACGACGAGAATATTTCGCCGGCTATGTGCATATTATTATACTCGTAGCTACCTTTGTATAGTAACAGGTCAATAAACCACAATACCAACAAAATAACTATTATAAACGAAAAATAATGTTCTTGTTTAATGGTGCGCATCTTTTTAATGTGTTAATGAGTTAATGATTCAATGATTGAATGTGTAAATGATTAAATGGTTGCTAGTTGATATAATAAATTATGCTTTGCCATTATTTCATTTTTGCATTTGAGTATCACTTTTTTACTAATGATCTCCTAACCAAAACACACCAACATCTTTAATTTTATATGTTGCTTTATTGTTGAGGCTAAATGGTAGATTATTACAAATTTGTTTTGCTTCAGCTTCGGTTTTTGTATTTATGAAAAATACAAAATCTGTTACATCATTTGCTGATTGTGTGCCCTTAACATCGAAATATACATTTTCAACAACCCCCTGTTTCCAAAGCTTCATAATTGCATCAGCCTGTGCAACAATAACATCACTATCAACTTTTGGATCAATTTTACTGGGTGTATTCCAAACAGTAACGAATGATTTTGTTATTCCCTTTTCCTTAATCACTTCTGTTTCTCTACCAAGCCATAAACCTCCAACAGGATAAATATTATAACTAGCTAACTCCTTCTTTACCAGAATAAGATTATTCAAAATATTCTTAGCATCATTAATTGATTTACTTTTAATAAAAAATGATATATCGGGGAAGTATCCTGATTGCTTACTTGCATCAGAATTAAAATAGATATTTTCTATTACATCAGTTTTCCAAAGCTTATCCATTTCATCTGAAATTGACAATAAGTAACTATCCATTAACTGTTTATCATCAGTTTTCCAGTTCCAAATAACGGCATAGTTATTATCTCCAACTTGTGGATTGTTAATTTGGCTAATCTGTTTTGTTTTATCAGATTCCTGATTTTTCGCAGTATCATTGGTACATCCAAAGGTAATTACTGCAATAAGTGCAATTAGTATAATCTTGTTCATGTTTAATGTATTTATAGTTTATATATGTATATTTAATGTGGCAAATATATATATAAATTTTTTATCTGTCCGATAGGTGTTTTATGATTTTTATCATACTTCTAATTGTAATGGACTCTTCTTCTTCGGTTAAACACGATGTAACGTCTTGATGATTCTTGATTAGAATAGGGATTACCTGATTAAAAAGCTGCTGTCCACTTTTTGTAATTCCGAGTAAATATGCACGTCTATCGCCTACTACAGGTTTTCTAATAACTAGTTTTTGCATTTCTAATTTATCGATAATCCGTGTGATATTTGCATTCTGTTTCCAGGTTTTATTTGATAATTCTGTCATATTCATATCACCATGAAAACTCAGGACTTCAAGTATTGCCAACTGTTCCATTGTAATTTTCAATCCTACTTCAGCAATTGCATGATGATTATTTCTCTTCATCAGCTGTAAAGCTATTGCCATTTGTGCGCCTATTGATTCTTCCCTTGGGCTTTTCATAATTTATATAATTTTAATATGACAAATATATACATTACAGGTATTCTATTATCGGTTTATCTGATAAAATAATTCACAAAAAAAGGGCTTTAAGAAAAAATCAATTTCCTTAAAACCCTTAGTATCTTATTCCTAAATATTTGTCAGTTATTTGGTGAAAAACTACAAATCGCAATGATCAAATTACAAATAAATAACAAAATTCAATATCAAAATTACAAACTGTTTGCATGCATAAGGCGTAGCTTGGAATTTGAATATTACAAATTTTAATTTATTTGTTTTTTTGAAATTTGTTATTTCAGTTTATCTGACTTAGGAGATGTAAAACTATACAAAATGAACTACTTCTCCCCAACAAATGGTATCTCTTCATAAATAGATACTCTAACAGCGGCTAGAATAAAAGTCTCAACTTGATAAAACTGAGTGGCAATTATTGCATTAGTAGCTTTCTTAACCTTATGGTAATAAGTGGTTATTAATTTCTCTCTTTTTGCTCTTGTATCAAGCATTTTTTTCATCCACACGTCGGCTTGTTCATTGGTCATGCCATCCCATTCCTCGGCATATTGTTTTAACAAACCAATACTTACTTTTCCTAATTCCATACGTTTTTCTTCATACTCTTCGTACAAATTAATAAAGGTTTCTGTGTACTCTTCACCCGGATTAACGTAGGCTGCTACCATTTGCATTTTTTCGATACCAAAAATAGCTTGAGCTAAATCTATTTCACTTTTTGTTTGTGAAAAGGCACTTATACTGAATAATGCCACCAATACTGTAATAAATAATTTTTTCATTTTTAAATATTTAAATAGTTACCCGCTTTTATACGGTAAAATTGAACTGCAAAAATAAAATAATAATAATACTTGCAACATCTAATATCCGCAAAGCCAAATCTTAGTTACTAAGATAACAAAATAATATTAATCATTAATATATCTTTGTGCCTTCAATATCTTCTATAAATGCTAAATAATCAAAATGAAAAAATCTATATTCATTGCAATTACAATCCTAAGTATTACAGTTGCATACTCTCAAAACGATTCTCTTGTTCTTAAAAATGGCGATGTAATTATTGGTGAACTAAAAAATATGGATCGTGGTGTTGCCACCTTTGAAACTGACTATAGCGATAGCGACTTTAAAATTGAGTGGGATGGAATTACCAAAATTTTTACAGTATCTAACTATATGATAACATTATCGGTTGGTACCAGATTAAATGGAAGAATTGAGTCATCTGGCAACAAAAATGTGAAACTAATTTTAGAGGACGGAGAAATAACAGAAGTAAATATTAATGACATTGTATTCTTAAAATCTGTCGACAAAGGTTTTTGGGATCAGGTATATGCTTCGGTTGATTTGGGTTTAGATTTAACAAGAGCACAACATTTAAGCTCATTTTCCACCCGAAGCAAAATTGGTTATCTAGCCCAAAGATGGTCTGCGGATTTGAATTTCAATACTTTTATTTCCACTCAAGATGATGCCGATAAAATCCAACGAACAGATGGTGGAATATCGTATAATTATTACTTACCCCGAGATTGGTATATTCCAGTATCATTTTCATACTTATCAAATACAGAACAAAGACTTGATGCTCGTTGGAACGGATTACTTGGTATTGGTAAATTTGTTATTCATACCAATCGTCTCTATTGGGGTTTCGCTGTTGGTACTTCTTTAAATATGGAAACATATTCGCCTCTTAATGAACCTAAAACAAACACACAAAGTTTTGAAGGGTATTTTGGAACCGAACTAAATTTATTTGACCTAGGCGATTTTAGCTTATCTACCAAGGCAAGGGCATATCCTAGTTTTACAGAATCAGGAAGATGGCGTGCCGATTTTAATTTGGATACTAAATACGACCTACCT